>CAYSHS010000011.1:0-22824 GCA_964430845.1 uncultured Pirellulales bacterium
GACACAGAATACAGGATACCTCCGGCTTCGCAACAACCGGAGGAACAAAGCCAATCTGCCGGTTTTGAGCCGGAATTACGAGATTCTACCCTGAACCAGAAGCGGTACAGGGCTAATTCCGAAATCCTAAATACAAAAGGGGGTCCGGGATTTTCAGATTAATCAATTTTCCCCGGTCGTGATTGTGAGTTTTTTGCGATGTTTAACAATACTCCAACTGCGGCGGCAGTCAGGAGCATGCTGGTTCCCCCGGCACTGACGAATGGCAGAGGTATTCCCTTGGTCGGCAGCACAACGGTAACGACACCGATATTTAGAGCGGCCTGGATTGCAATTGTCAGGATGATTCCGCTTGCAAGCAGACGCCCGAAACGGTCCTGGCAGCGTAAAATTACGAAGATGCCGAAAATTACGAATACGATAAAAAGCAGAATGACTGCTGCGTTTCCGGCAAAGCCAAGCTCTTCACCGATAATCGAGAAAATAAAATCGGTTGTATCTTCCGGCAAATGGCCGTATTTACAAATACCCTGTCCGAGTCCTTTGCCCAGTAATCCACCTGAACCCAGAGCTATAAGAGACTGGCTTGGCTGATAATTTATCTTATCTGTCCATTGGTCAGGATGCAGAAAAGCGGTTATTCTCTGGATACGTGTAGGTGAGCTTACTATCGCAATATAGAAAGCGACACCCGCAAACGGCAGGGGAGGCAATATATGCCAGAGTTTAACACCCGCCATTATCAGCATTAAAAACGCGATAAGTGCGATTAATGCGGCTGTACCGAAATCCTCGACGATGATAAGACCTATTATCAGGCTAATTATCAGGCAGATAGGAACAAATCTTTTCCAGAACAGCTTGATTTCGTCTCCAAACTTATCAACGAAAGCAGCTATGAAAAAAACTGTCATCCATTTCGCCAGTTCGGAAGGTTGGAAACTTATCGAGAAAACACCGAAGGGGATTTTTAACCAGCGGTAGTGTTTATTTCTTAATGGAATGAATCCATTTTCCGGGTCAAAGATTGGGTGGAATCGCTGAATTAAAATAAGTATAAGCAAAGCAATACTAATTAATAATAGGTAAAAGATGGGATTTTTAAGCCAGCCTTTATCCATACTATATCTGCGGAAATTTATGCAGGAAAATAGATACATAATCAGGCAGGCCAAAGGGAAAAACAGGATTTGTCGAAGACCCGGGTAGTCGTAAAAATTCCGGAAGTTTATTTCTTGCCCGATATTCATGCTTGCTGAAAAGACAAAGACAGTACCGATAGCCATCAGCAGAACGACAATTACTGCAATGGAATCTGCAATAAGCTGAGCACGCTCATCACTGGGAAACGCGCTAACCGCAGGCGTTTTTTTTCGCCATAGCCTGAAAAGATTTTCTGTAATTATATTTATCATTTCTGTTTTTATTATTCCAACGAAGGTCTCATGCGGTGCCTGTCAAATCGCAAACTGATTCACAGCTCAACAGAGCCTTTCTCAATATCTTTTCGTCTTTTTTGACTGAAAAACAGTAGAAATTATCGGAGAACCGGGATTTTATATTTGTTGTGATAAAATAAAAAAGCCCCTGCTTTGAAGAGGAGAGTTTCAGCACAAAGCAGGAGCCTGGATAATAGTGCATATCAATACACTATCAAGCCCCCCTTCCTTAACAGAAATCAATCGTTCCTTTTATAAGTAGTACCTTCATGAAGAGAAAACGTAACGTTTTAAAAATATGTATTCTACGTGCTGAAATATTGATAAGCCCCGGTTTTTTCGGTCGTTAAGTACGTCCTGAAATGTAATTATCCTAAAGTCGTACGTTTATAATGTCGAATTATAATATAAATACATAAATTGTGGGAGACCATAGAATGGGAAATACTCAAAACAGAAGACTGGAAGAAAGATTGCGTTATCAATGGCCCGTTTTATTTGCAGAAGACTTCAGGGAATCGGTGTCAGAAGGAGTTATGGTAGATGTCTCCAGCGGTGGTCTTGCCTTTATGTGCGGCATAGATGATAACAGTCCAATTTTGGGCCAGCAGTTAGCTTTGCGATTCAGCATTCCGCGTTCTGATGAAGATGACTTTTCAGCAATGACGAGTTTTACTCGTACCGGCCAGGTTCTTAGAATTGAAAATGTTAATTCATCTTTACGCCGTGTGGCAATTCAGTTTGACGAGCCGCTGACACTCAAGCCTTGTGAGCAGGCTGGTATAGCTTTGATGCAAAGCCAGAATAAAAAGCCATAAACTTTCATACCTGTAAGGAAGCTCCTTCGCAATACTTTAAGCATCATAAAATCAGGCAGTTCGTCGGAATAATTCTGTATATTGAAAAAAGTAATTGTAAATTTTGTTGCAATAGTGACCATTTTTGTTAAACTTGGGCCAGTATGAACCAGACACAGTCGATACGGGCAGGTAGCTCAGTTGGTAGAGCAACGGACTGAAAATCCGTGTGTCGGCGGTTCAACTCCGCCCCTGCCCATTCAAAAGTTCTTATTTGACAAGACATTAAGAATTTGGCTATTAGGCGGGCTATTTTCCGAAACAGTCCGTACGAAACAATGCCAACATCGCAACTTTAGTCATGTATATAAACGGCAAAGCTGGGAGAACTTAGTGGCCATCTCCTTACTGAAATACTAAAAGGCTTCTGCAAAATTGAAGTTAGGCATATATTGTTTGAAGAAAATCTCTTTTCCAGGATTTTCTTCATACAATTCGGTTTTTTATAACTTTATAATCATAAGTAAGTTATGTAAGATTTTACGAAAGAAAAAATTAAAGGAAAGAAATTTTTTCTTTCTTTAAGTATGCCTAACTTCAATTTTGCAGAACTCATTAATACTAAATTATTCTTTCCAAAAAATAGATGACCTTGTAAAATATGGCGTGCTATATCAGAGTCATAGGTCAATATAGAGGCAATCATGGCTAAGGTCAATATTACCCTGCATATTAATGGTGATAGGTATCCTATAGCGGTTGAGCCGTGGAGAATGCTTTCGGAGGTGCTGCGTGAGGACTTAAACCTGATCGGCACAAAAATCGGGTGTGAAACCGGGGATTGCGGGGCCTGCACCGTGTTGATTAATGGTAAATCGGTTGCCTCATGTTTGTCTCTGGCTGTAGAATCAGACGGCAAAGAAATCACCACTATAGAGGGATTATCCACTCAAGGGGATACCCTGCATCCGATACAAGAGGCCTTTGTTGAGCAAGGCGCTATACAATGTGGGTATTGTACCCCCGGCATGATTCTATCGGCCAAATATCTGTTGGACCAAAACCCGGAACCCACTGAAACCCAGATTCGTCGGGCATTATCAGGCAATTTGTGTCGTTGTACCGGTTATAACCGCATAGTTAAGGCTGTCATCGCTGCCGGTAAAAAGATCAAACTTAAATCCGGGGAGTCGGGTTAATGGCACTGCCAAGATTTTCATATTTAATCCCCAAAACCCTTAAAGAAGCGTGCATTATGCTTGCTGAACATGAGGATAAGGCGCGTATTCTCGCCGGCGGCACTGATCTTCTTATTAAGATGAAGCATCGGATTGTGCAACCCGAATATATCATTGGAATTAGCAACATTCCTCATACGGACTATATTCGTATTGACCATGAACAACTGGTCATAGGTGCGAATACCAAAATCTCCGCAGTGGGGCAACACCCTCAGATTCAACGCTATTTTCCTGCACTGGCCTATGCTGCCAGTGTTACGGCCACTGTACAAATTAGAAATATGGGTACCGTGGTTGGTAATTTATGTAATGCCAGTCCTGCGGCAGATACCGCAACACCCCTATTAGTGTATGATGCCAGGGTGGTTATTATGCACCCGGCAGGTGAGAGAATTCTTCCCCTGGATGAATTCTTTCGGGGCCCG
Source organism: uncultured Pirellulales bacterium (assembly GCA_964430845.1). GTDB lineage: Bacteria > Planctomycetota > Phycisphaerae > Sedimentisphaerales > Anaerobacaceae > JAFGPS01. Next base: position 3,903 of record CAYSHS010000011.1, read on the forward strand.
GGTGTCACAGCCCTGGAATCCGGGGAAATAGTCAAAGAATTGATTTTACCCTTAACACCAGAGCGGTCAGGTTCAAACTACCAGAAACTTTCAGCACGCAGCAAGGTGGATATTGCTGCTATTGGGGTTTCGGCCTTTCTGCTTGCCGATGATACTGAGACGGTAATCCAGGCCCGTATTGCCATTGGTGCCGTCGCCCCGCTTCCCAAACGTGTCACTCGTGCCGAGAAGAGCCTGGAAGGTAAGAAACTTACACAGGCATTAGTCAAAAAAGCGGCACAAATCTCCATGGACGAGGCCGCCCCAATTACAGATATAAGGGCTACAGCCCTGTACCGTAAAAAAATGGTTGACGTGCTGACACGGCGGGCACTCAGTAACAGCATTGATCAAATTAGGACACAGTGAACAGGATATGACCATGACACATGAACAAAATCCTGACATGCAACAAAAGGTTATTGGTCGCAGTGTTCCGCGTGTGGATGCTCCTGATAAAGCAACTGGAAAGGCACTTTATACTGCGGATATGAAATTACCGGGTATGCTTTACGGTAAGCTGCTCAGAAGCCATGTTCCCCATGCGCGCATCCTGAATATTGATATTTCAAATGCGTCTTCGCTTCCCGGGGTTAAAGATGTTATAGTCGGTAAAGATACACCCGGTATAAAATATGGCAATTGGCGCCTGTTTCCCAAGACACAGGATGAATTTCCTTTAGCTATGGATAAGGTCCGTTTTATTGGGGATGAGGTTGCAGCGGTTGTCGCCATTGACCCGGATATTGCTGAAGAAGCTATCGGTTTAATTGACGTGGATTATGATGAACTGCCGGCGGTATTTAGCGTTGATGATGCCCTGTCCTCGGGTGCCCCGTTGATCCATGATGAGATAGAACATCTCGAAAGTAATATCAGCATCGATCGCAAAATTGACGTTGGTGATCTTAATGCGGCATTTGCCCAGGCAGACCTAATACTGGAAGATACATTTACGCTGCATGCTGTATCTCATGCGTATTTGGAGCCTTGTGCTGTGCTGGCACAGCCGGATACAGAAGGCCGTTTGACCCTGTGGACATCAACCCAGACCCCTTATATTGTGCAGTGCCTGCTGGCGTCAACTCTGGGTTTGCCGGAGAACCATGTGCGCGTCATCAAACCCCATGTAGGCGGCGGATTTGGTGGAAAGATGGAACTGCGCCCGTGGGAATTTTGCGCGGCTTTTATGGCCAGGCGTACAGGCAGACCGGTTAAGTTTGTACTCAGTCGTGCCGAAGAACTTGCAACCGGGCGGACTCGGCATGCGATGAAGATTCGTTCTAAAGTCGGATTTAAAAGCGATGGTACTCTTTTGGCCAAAGACTTCGAGGCATACCTGGATGGAGGCGCCTATAATTCCATGGGCCCGACAGCTACTTTTTTATGCGGTAATTTCGGGGCTATGTTATATCGATATCCGGCCTATCGTTACCGTGGTTATCATGTCTATACGAATAAGCCCCCGGCAGGTGCTATGCGGGGATTTGGTGCGCCGCAGGCCATGTATGTCTCAGAAACACAAATGAATATTGCAGCTAAGGAACTGGACATTGATCCAATTGATTTGCGACTTAAAAATGCTATGGTTGAGGGTGATACAATTGAGGGTGTTACCAAAATATCTTCTGCCGGTTTTGTAGAGTCATTACAAAAAGTAGCACAAATGACCCATTGGAAAGCCAGACGCGCAGCCCTGCCTCCGAATAAGGGTATGGGAATCGGCTGCTATAGTTTTATCTCCGGGGGTGTGTTTAACTGGTTTGATACACCCTATCATTTCTCTGCCTGTGAGGTAAGAGCCTATGATGATGGGACCGTACATCTGTTAACCATGGCCTCTGATATAGGCCAGGGCTCTGATACGGTTCTGCGTCAGATACTTGCTCAGTCGCTCGGAATTGCAGTAGAGAATATCCGTATTTCCTCAGGAGATACAACCATGACACCAAAAGCCGACCTTGGGACCTGGGGCAGCAGGGTGACCCTGATGAACGGTAATGCCATTCTTGACGCAGCCCGAAAAATCAAAGAAAAACTGGCACAAATAGTATCCCTGAAATTTAATCTCAATGTAATTTACGAGATAGATTTTGCCAATGGTCGTGTATTTGCCAAGGCCAAGCCAGAGCGTGGTATATCTTTTGCCGAGGCTGTAGCCATGTGGGTCAAGGCGAATCGCGGCAGGGAGCTGACGGCCCGCGGTTATTATACACCAAGAGACAAGGGATTGACTACGCCGGCCTATTCCTTTGGTGCCCAGGTAGCAGAGGTTGCAGTGGACCCTGATACAGGTATTGTCACAGTCGAGAAGATCACCACCGCTCACGATTGCGGTACAGTTATCAATCCCCTGGCAGTGGAAGGACAGCTCGAGGGTGCCATGCACATGGGATTGGGCTACGTCCTTAGTGAGCAATTTGCCATGCGTGACGGCAAAGTCCTTAATACCACTTTTCTGGACTATAAGATTCCTGCCGCTGAAGATATGCCCCAAATCGAGTCTTGTGCGATTGAAACATATGAATCCGAAGGACCCTTTGGGGCCAAAGAAGCGGGTGAAGGATTGGCTATTCCTACGGCACCTGCAGTGGCACATGCCGTGTTCGAGGCCACGGCTCGACTGAGCTCGCCGAAGTCAGGTTACCGATGTAAGGACCTACCCATCACGCCGGAAAAGATTCTGCGTGCAATGGGAAAATTGACGGAGTGAAATTGTATTACACAGCGTGTTATCTCTGGATAAGCTCATGGTTGACATTTCCGCCGGCTGGTCTATAATAAGGGTGTAATAACTTAATATCTGAACTTTTGCAAAAATCTTATTAATAATTTTAACAACACATAATGCCTTTACCACGATATGATGAGGTGACCAATGAAAGCTATTCAGATAGTTGAACCGAGAAAAATTGCAATGCTGGACAATGTCCCAACGCCCGAGCCGGCTGAAGGCGAGGTTTTAGTAAGGTGCAGTCACATAGCCCTTTGTGGAAGCAATATGGGCCAGTACACCGGCGAGGGTCTCTGGGCAGACATTGATTTTCCAAACCCGGTCGGCTGGGCCGGACACGAGAACATTGGCATAATCGTTGAGTCTCGTTGTGATGGCTGGGAAGAAGGTACATTGGTTTTAGCTCAGCCGCAAGGCTATTACGGCTTTGCAGAGTACATAATCTCTCGACCTCCGGCCATTGCGCGTCTGCCACAGAACGCGCCTGATCCGGGGGCGCTCGTTGTTGCCCAGCCGCTGGCGACTGTGCTTCGAGCACTCACGAAAACGGATAATGTGATAAACCAAAGCTGTGCCGTGGTCGGACAGGGCCCGATGGGATTGATATTTACTCATGTCTTACGATTAATGGGAGCGAGCATGGTCATTGCTACGGACACTCTCGACTGGCGCCTTGAATGGTCTAAACGCTATGGAGCCAATCACGTCATTAATGCCTCGAAGCAGGATACAGTCGAAGCCGTGAAAGAAATAACCAACGGGCAGATGGTTGATTTCGTAGTTGAAGCTGTGGGCTTTGTAGATACACTGAAAACTGCTGCATATCTGCCCAAACACGGCGGCAGGTTGTTTATTTTCGGTATGCCGCATTATCAAATGCAGGAATTTCCCTGGTATCATGTCTTCAGGAATGAGACTCAGATAAATACTTGTGTTGGACCGACATGCGGTGCATTTTTCCAAACAGCGGCTGACATGGTTCTCGACGAGCGAAGCTCATCGCTAACCGAGATGGTCACGCCCCGAATGCCCTGGGACAAGGCTCCGGAGGCCTTTGAAATGTATGCCCAGTGCGCGAAAGATTCTCTTAAGCTGACGCTTGAAGTTTAAACCATGACAAATGTGCATGAAGTGGACACAGTTGCCATGTCATAATTGCGTGAAAAAATGGCAACGGGAATGATTGTTCTTGACTCTGCTATAGGATTTTTGGTAAAATTGTCGATGTTTTAAAGAGTCAATCGTATTTTTTAATCCTTTAATGGGAAATATCAGGTAATAATAAAATCAAAGTTTTACTCGGTATTTATTTTTATAAAAACGAGCCGTGAAAAACAGTTTTTAGAGGTTGCATTAAGTATATAAAATCCATACAAGGTTTTTTATGCCTATTATAAAATATCCTGATTTAGCCTTTGAATCTCCTGGGGTTATATTTAAAACGCAACAGGATCTGTTACGCAGACATCTTCGACACATCTGTGCGAATTCACCTTATTATCGCGATAAGCTTAAAGGAATCGATATTGAACACTTCACGCTGGATTCATTGACAGAGCTGCCGCTAACAGACAAATCAGATTTTTCGCAATATAATAACGATTTTCAGGCGGTTAGTGACAGAGCCGTAGCGGATATGGCTTTTTCTTCAGGGACCACAGGTCAGCCCACAAAGTTTGTATATACCCAGAGTGACCTTGATCGCCTGGCATATAACGAATCACAAGCCTTTCGAGGTTGTGGATTTACTGATGAGGATATAGTCTTGTTGACCTGTACTATGGATCGTTGTTTCATTGCCGGTTTGGCCTATTTTTCAGGCCCTCGGGCATTGGGGGCCGCAGTGATTCGAAACGGGCATAGTACTTTAGCCAGTCATTCACATATTATTCAGCGAACATCTCCAACCGCAGTGGTAGGAGTGCCAGGTTTCCTGTTAAAATTAGGTAACTACCTCGTTTCCCAGGGATTTGATTTAGCTGAGCATAGTATTAAACGCATGGTGTGCATAGGAGAACCCTTACGTGACCGTGATTTGCGTTTTTTAAACGTGGGCCTGGAATTGGAACGTCTATGGGGCGCAAAAGTATATTCGACCTATGCCGCAACTGAAACAATAACGGCTTTTTGTGAATGTGAGTATCAGCAGGGCGGGCACTACTCTGCCGATTTGGGAATTGTTGAAATTATCGATGATAACGGTCAAAATGTCCCGCAGGGTGATGTTGGCGAGGTTGTGGTCACCCCTTTGCAAATGGAGGGGATGCCCATGATTCGATACAAAACCGGTGATATCAGCTTTATTGCCGGTACAAGTTGTCCGTGCGGGCGTAATACAGCAAGGCTCGGTCCGATATTAGGCAGACGTAAGCAGATGATGAAAATTCGTGGTACCAGTATCTATCCCCAGGGTGTTCAGGCCGTATTGGATGAGCTGCCGCAGGTGAAAGAGTACTATTTAAAAGTCCGAAATAATGAGTCGTTTTCTGAGCATTTAACTATATACATTGCTTTGGCTGATGGCCAGTCACAGGCAAATGATGTTTTACAGTTACTACAAGCCCGGTTACGGGTTAAACCCGAGCTTGTGATTGTTCCTGTCGAAGATATTCGGAAAGTAGTTCATAACCCGGAATTTCGCAAACCTGTTCGCTTTATAGATGAAAGGAAATGAATTAAAGAGATATACTTTATGAACGAAACTACCCAGGAAGGCAATAACAACAAAATTATAAACTACGTAAAATTTATTTGTTTCAGTGCTTTCGGAGTAATTTTATTTTTTACGCCAATCACCATCAATGGCAAAAGTTCAATTCCGCTGGATCACCTGATTACATATCTAAAAACTGTTCAACCTTACCTCGGTAAATTTCCTATACTTGAGATTTTTGTTCTTATTGTTGCGACAATCGGGGGAATAATGCCCTGGATTGATAAAAGTTTTAAGAAAAGCATTTTGAGTTTTATTTTATCGATATTCAGATTATTAGGAATCCCTGTGTGTATTATTGGTATTTGTAATCATTCCTTAGGTTGGGCACCGGGTTGGATTCCAGAATGGTTAATTCCCAAGCCTTATATACAATTTGCATGGCAAGACATAGCTGTAAGTGTTACTGTAATAGTTACTTTGGGTTCGATTTTCCTGACATTTATTATGGGATACGGGCTTCTTGAATTTACTGGTGTGATTGTAAGGCCCATAATGAGGCCGGTATATAAAGTTCCCGGCAGAGCGGCTATTAATGCTATTGCGGCTTTCATCGGAAGTTTTTCAGTAGCGATGTTTCTTACAGATGAACTATATAAGAAGTCAAAATACACTTATAGAGAGGCTGCTATAGTAATGACCGGCTTTTCTACTGTTTCGGCAACGTTTATGATTGTAATTGCAGGGGTGGCGGGTTTTATGGAAATATGGAATTTTTATTTCTGGAGTACGCTTATTATTACCTTCGCCGTCACTGCAATTACCGTAAGGCTCTATCCGCTTAACAAACTTGACAATTCATATATTGACGGCATAGGCAAACCTGAAAAGGAAATAAAAGGTAATATTTTACGAAATGCTGTAAATGAAGGAGTTAAAGCCGCCGCAGAGTCAAAATCTCTTATTAAAAGTTTGTGGATGAATTTAAAAGGCGGCGTTAGAATGTGTCTGGTTTTGACACCTTCTGCTACAGCGGTAGGATTATTAGCTTCGGTTCTTGCAAATAAAACACAGTTTTTTGATCGTATTGGCACTATATTTATGCCGATTACCTATGTATTAAAACTATTTGGCCTGGAAAACTACAGGGAAGTCGCCAAAGCAAGTGCTGTAGCCCTGGGGGAAGTCTTTGTTCCTAATTTAACCGTTCAGGATTTATCAAATATTCCAAAATATATAGTAGCTGTCGTTTCCGTTTCAACGATTGTATTTTTTGCCGGTTTTATTCCATGCCTTTATGCAACATCAATAAAATTGAAACCATGGCACTTGCTACTGATATGGTTCGAAAGAGCGGCTTTATCAATCATACTGTCCGGAATAGTAGGCCTGATTTATTTCTAATTAACAGGTATTTTCCTGCCTGTAAAGGCTCATAGTTATAAAAAACCCGCGGCCTTCATTCGAGATAATACCATAAAACCATACATGGAATAAAAAAAACAATCAAAATTGTGAGATGCCGCTGTTACAACGATTGCACCTATGTGAATGGGCGGTACAGGACTTGAACCTGTGACCTCGTGCGTGTCGAGCACGCGCTCTAGCCATCTGAGCTAACCGCCCCGGTTATACGCCGATTATTCACAATATGACCGGCAATTCAAATTTCCCTTACAATTTATACGGCAAATACAATTATCGCAAGGAAAAACCTTTTAGATACGAGATGCTATCAGGACCATTGGAATCGCTTCCATTAAATCGCATATATTCTCCAATATACCTTATTGGCGATTCATAAGGCATATTTTTAAAAGCAACCACACGCACATATCCGAAAACATTCGGCTCAAGTCACGGTTTTGTTGGGTTTCATTTTACCTTGAAATCTATAAATATACAAGACATTTGAGAATTTAGTTTGTATGCTTTTTGCAGATTTGCTATTATCTTCTTAATCGTTATTACTAACAATAATCAAATAGAAATCGTTATGAAGCGCGAACAGATTATCGACTTTATTTTCCAAATAGCTTTAGAGCAAAATGCTTTCGAGGTTTTGGAAAGAAAATTACTGAACTGGACTCGGGACGATATCATATCTTCTCTTATTGAATGCGGAGTAATGCCCGAAATGTTTACTCATGATTCTTCAGAAGAAAAACTGTGGGCTAAATATTCAGACATTCTTCTATCCTTGTCTCTAAATAATTTAGGGATTACTTCTGAAGTTATACGAATTAGGGGCGATGCTGCTGAAGTATTGGGAAAAAATTCCAAGTACAGCATTGTAGGTGATGCCAAAACATTTCGCCTTAGTCGAACTGCTAAAAATCAAAAGGATTTTAAAATTAAAGCCTTGGATGATTGGTGAAGGGCTAATGATTATGCTTTATTAGTTGGACCCTTGAGTCAATTCCCCTGTAACAAAAGCCAAATATATACACAAGCGATTGAGCGAAATGTTACTTTATTATCATACGTCCATCTAACTTTTCTTCTTGAATATTATGCTGATAATAACGATCTTGAACCATTATGGCAGACAGGACAGAGACTTTCAGCTTTTCTCACACTTAATGACCGTAAAAATGCGACCAGCTATTGGTCTGAGATAGACCAAATCGTTTGCAAAGTCGTCAACGCTTCCCCTTCGGAACTTAATGCTTACAAAAAAGTTGAAAAGGTAAGAAGAACAAATTTAGGTATGGAGGGTATTAAATTTTGGGAGAATAAGATAAAAGAATATGGGTCTTTACCTAAAAAAGAAGCCATAAGACTTTTAATTAAAGCTGATAAAATCGAAACTAAAATAGAGCAAATACGAAAGGCTATCGAACGAGAGTGCATTCAGTGAACGAACAATATTTGGATAAAATAATATTGGGAGATTGCCGGGAATATCTTCATCGTCTTGAAGATGATTCCATTCATTTATTCCTGTCGGATATTCCTTATGGCATCAGCCTGGACGACTGGGATGTTCTTCATAATAACACTAATTCCGCTCTTCTTGGACAATCACCTGCACAAATCGGAAAATCAGCTTTTAAACGCAGGGGCAAGCCTATCAATGGCTGGTCACAGGCTGATCGAAACATAGGATTAGAGTATCAAGAATGGTGTAATCAATGGTCTAACATACTTTTGCCGAAAATGAAGGAAGGGGCTTCACTATTTGTATTTGGAGCCAGAAGAACCATAAATAGAGTCGTAAACGCATTTGAGGACAGTGGATTCCTTTTAAAAGACATTCTAGCATGGACAAAAGCTTCTGCTCATCATAGAGCACAGCGTGTCAGCATTGTTTTCGAGCGACGAGGTCTAAAGAAAGAAGCTGACCGATGGCAAGGCTGGCGTCTTGGAAATCTTGCTCCCGCGTATGAACCAATTGCCTGGTTTATGAAACCATATAAAATTGGGGGAACTATTGCTGATAACGTTCTTAAAAACAAGGTCGGCGCTATGAATATCGAGGGATGTCAGATTCAAGGCAGCAGCCCAACCAACGTTCTGGATTTTGGATTCGCAAAAAACGAGAAACGAATTCATGAAGCGCAAAAACCATTGGCGCTTATTGAGTTCCTAATTAAATTAACCACTCAACGCGGACACATCGTACTTGATCCGTTTATAGGAGGCGGCACAACCGCCGTGGCAGCTCAAAGACTGGAAAGACATTTCATTGGTTTTGAAATTATTCCTGAATTTCACAAGATCGCTATTGAAAGACTTAATTCCGAAGTTAGTAAATCTTTTCTTGATACAAAACGTCCTCGTCAAAAAACCCTTTTTTAGCCCGACTTTCGAAGATAAGGGATAAAGTCGGGGGGTAGTGATAGCGCCAGTGGTGTAAGTTTTCACCACGCAGGATTTTCGAGAATTTTCGCTAATTCTTATTTGCTACGCCCGAAAATATTTCTTAGATTCCCAGTTTCCCCACTTAAGTGCGAAAGTTGGGCTAAATAAAAAAGGAGTCGCCCTCCTCCTGAACGACCCCATTATAAACAATGTTATTTTCAAATAATAAAGAACAGTAATTTTCAAATGCTGCCTGGCTTCTAAAAATACTTTCTTTCAAAGAACAGGGCGGACACCTCCTCCTCCGGAATGTTTTTAGGTCGTCCGCCCAAAATATCCATTCTTAAAGGATAAATTTTACTATAATGCAATTGATATGCCATTTAATCTGAACAAAGTAAAGATGCTATCCGAAAGTCGTATAACTCCTTATTTTACATAATGTTATGTTTTTATAAGCAGAAAGCTGAAAAGAACATACAAAAAACTTAATTTAACAGCATGTTTATTTTATACAACGCCGATATTTCCTATTCTATTTCATTTAACATACAGCGATACAAATTCTTAGTTGTATTATGTAATGTTTTTGTGTTTATTTAATGCAACGTGAGGGTGAATAATATAAACAGGAATCATTGTAACTTACTGAATTTTTGCAAAACACTCGTTACTTAATTCGTTTTCTGAATTCTTTTGCTTCTTGAATCGAAATATATTTTGCCGATGCGTCCCTGTTGCTCCATCGGCAAAGCCATTTATCATAAATTATTTTTTTGCCTTTATATTCCTGGTTAAATTGAAATATTGTATTTTCTCTCCATGTCTCAATTTCATCTGCAACAGCTTGTTTTTGCTCTTCAGGTACATCAAATCTTACCTGTTCGTATGGGTCCTTTTCCAGGTCATAAAAACATGTAATTTTATGCATCGGGTCAAAAATATACTTTAAAGAGCCTTGCATGAAACCAGCCTGACTTTCATACATCCAGCCTGAAAAGTAAATCTTTCTTTCTTCCTGGATAGTTCCCAGCAAATTAATGCCGTCGAAACCTGCTTTTTCCGTTTGAAAACCCAGTAGTCCAAGTAAAGTCGGTGCTAAATCGATAGAGCTGGCAGGACTTGAGATTACCGTTCCAGGTTCAATTGACGGAGCTTTTATACAAAACGGTATATGTAATGCTTCGTCGAAAGCTATACGTTCGTGCCCGGAGCGTCCATGTTCATTGAAGCCCTCGCCGTGGTCCCCGACTACACAAAAAACAGTATTGTCCATGATACCAAGAGAAGACAGCTCAGCCTCTAACGAAGACAGGAATTTATCGGTATAGGAAATTGTCTGCCTGTAACGTTCTATATCCTCTTTAGGCTGCTGACCATACCATTTGGGCACTTCATACGGGTCATGTGTGACAGAACACATTACAGTTATAAAAAACGGCTTGCTATCCGATTGTACCCATTTGGTAATAGGCTTAATCAACGCAAATTCATCGCAGCCAAGATAACCCAGGAATTGATTCGGGTCGTTAAGGTCTTCCCTGGCCCAGAATTTATCGAATCCAAGATTATGTACAAGTCCGGGTCTGCATTCGAAGTCTCCAGCGGCCGACTGGAAAAAAGCTGTTCTGTATCCAAGCTGGCCCCTTAAAATCGTAGGCAGGCTTGAATAAGCCTTGTCGATAGGAACAGCTTCGACTATATCCTGTGAAGCAGAAGCAAAACGTCCCGTTAAAAGGGTAAAAAGCGCCTTTGTTGTATGAGTTAATATTGAACGCAGGTTTGTGAACGTGGCACCCCTGGCCGCCAAGCTTGAAAGATAAGGCGTCAAATCACCAGTATTTCCGGATAAAGAAGTTTGCTCATACTGGACTCCTTCGAGAACAATCACAATAATATTATCTTTCCTCAAATGAGGTCCCTGTACAACTTTTATCTGGTCGTAAAAAGGAACCCGCCGCGTCGGATCCGGCGGTGGCTTATACTCGCGGCTAAACAGACTTGTAACAGCCTTAAGCTGGGCGTTATATTGCATCTCCAAAGAAAGCGGCTGCGGTGATTTGCTCCTGACAAAAACAGGACGTACCGCAATTGCCGCAAGGCAGATAATAATGCTGGCATTGAACCTGATAAAAAATCTTTTCCTTTTATAATTCGGTGGTTTAGGTTCTGCAAGCACAAAGAAAAAAAACGAGATTATAATTGTGAAAGGCAACAGCAAAAAAAACGCAGTAACCGGCATTTTGTATAAATTAATACCAACCATCCGAAAAGCACTTAATGGGTGACGCATAACAGGAAGCAACACTCTCGGGAGTATTTGTGTACCGGTTCTGATTAACCAGCCGGCATTTAAAAACGACCATAAGCATATTGCTCCGGCTAAAAACGTCGCTATCCTGATAATCCATGCTTTAGGCCTAAGGAAGCAAACAAAGGCAAGCATGACTTCCATTCCCAAAAGAAATGCAACGTCTGATAATATCCAGTCCGGGTATTGATATATAAGCGAGCAGTGTATTGCATAAAACAGCTTGGCTGTAAGGGTACATAATAATGCTAAAAGAATGATTGGTGTATAAGGTCTGGAAACTGCAAACTCGAATATTACTCGATTAAAATTGTCTCTCTTATTTTCAATATTATGTTTTGTTAAGTCTGTGTACATTGGAAGTCAGATTACTACAACTGCCTTTAAATATCAAGCTATAATCTACTCTTGCATATTCATAGCCCTCCAAAGAAATCATAAAACAGCAACACCTGTATATGAAGATTAATATAATAAGAAAACATTAGTATTAGTTTTATTATAACCGGTGAAAATGTTAGGTTTGCCAGTGTAAAAAATAGTAATATCTTTGTTGTGAGGCACTTATAACATATATGTCTCTTATATTCCCGGTGGAAAACCTTTTATGTTCGATATGAAATTATGATAGAAGGTCAGGTAAAGATAACAAGGTCCCGGGATTCAGCGAATTTATGTTTTTGATTGGAGTTGTTCTTAACAGGTTATCAACCATAAAAATATAATTAAAAAAGATGCAATATTTGATTTGACAAATTAGTTCAGTAGGCAATAATACACACCTTAACAATATAATAAAGTGGTAAGGAATAGAAAATGTCTCTCGAATTAGAGCTTGGTTTAAAAAAGCCCGTAGCACTGCTGGCACATGAAGCACTGCTCAGTACATATTACACGGCTTCGAATTTGAGGAAGAAGGCCGGCCAGTTTTTGCAGCCTTTCGGGCTGACAGATGTGCAGTTCAACCTGATGATGCTTCTGAAGCACCAGAGCAGGCAGGGTGAGGGTTTAACCCAGGCCCAGTTGAGCAGTATGATGCTTGTTAATCGTGCAAATATTACTGCACTGATGGACCGTATGGAAAGAGCCGGGTTCGTAGCCCGCACATCTTCTCCTTCCGACAGGAGGTCTAATATTATAATACTTACGGAGTCCGGGAAAAAACTGCTCGAAAAGATTGAGCCGCTATATGCACAGGAAGTAAACAGGATAATGGCGGTACTTGTAGAAAGCGAGCAAAAGAGACTTATAGGTATGCTGGAGAAAGTAAGGTCAAATATTAATTCCGACGAAAGCTGATTTGATTTTTGAAGGCGTGAATAAGGTTATCTCTCGTTAGAGTACGAGCATATGAATAAAGAGGAATGGAAATCAGGAATATATGGTGCAGCGAGCGGCTTACTGCTGACAATGCCGCATATATGGGCGATAGCTGCCCCATTGCAATTGATGGCACTGTTTCCTGTTTTATATTTGGCATCGCGGCCAACAACAAAATACCGAAGAATGATTTATGCAGGTGTATATATGGGGATTTTCTATGTTTTGCCCCAGGCCTGCGTTTTGAGAATGCCTTTGTGGATTACATTAATTTTATTTGCAGAACTGATAATTCTGTTTTCCATATTTGCACTATTGTGTTACCTGCTGTTTCACAAACCGACACTCGCTGGTGCAATTGCGGTGGGAGCATCTTTGGTTTTAATTGACTGGGTGAATTTTACCGCAATTCCTATTTGGGGAGTTGCACAGTCAATAGTAAGGCCGTGGTCGAGATACCCGAAATTAATCTCGTTTGTTTCTGTTACCGGTCTTACAGGAATCATTTTTCTTTTGGGAGCGTTACAGGCGTTGATAGTAAGTATGATTGCAGGCAGAAAACAAAGGAAGAAAAATGTTTTTGCGGCGTTTGTTTTAATATTTACTTTTATGGCGGTTGACTTAATCCTGCAATCTCAAGAGCCTGAAGATAAAATAATTGTTTCAGCGATTGGCTGGAAGGATGATAGCAATAGTGTTTCATATCCTGAAGATTCAAATTCGTTATACGCCCGACTTGTAAGAAAAGCAGCACTCGAGAGTTCGAAACTTGTTGTATCACCGGAACTCGGATTCTATAACGTGTCGGGAGATGAAAATAAATGGCTATTGAATTTTCGGGATATTGCTGAAGAAAATAATATTTCCCTTGTTATAGGAGCTGCCTTACAGCAGTCTAACAAGGCAATCTTTATAGGACCAGATGGCCGGGTGTTAGGCGAATATACAAAAACACACCTTACCCCTTTTGAAAACTATAAAAAGGGGGATGGTAAACCGGTAACTGCTCTTATTAGTGGAATTAACACAGGTGTTATGATATGCCATGATGATAACTTTACAGATTTGTCACGGCGGTATGGAAGACAAGGTGTCTCACTGATGGCAATACCAACTTTGGATTGGTTACAAGTTAAAGACGCCCATTTACAGAGCAGTATTAATCGTGCGATAGAATCTAACTATGCAATTGTTCGGGCATGTTGTAACGGTATCAGCGCTATCATTTCACCGAAAGGTGAAGTGTTAAATAAAATGGATCATCTGGCTGAAGGCCCTGGTATAATTACAGCCCAGGTTCCCGTATATTCAGGAAGAACGCTTTTTAGCCTGTTTGGCCACTGGCCGGTAGTGCCGAGTTTTGTATTCCTGCTTGCTTTTCTGGCAGGGGAAATAAAGTCAAAGATATGGTCTGCGAAGCGTACGCCCGACCAGGAGAAATAACATTAATTTTTGGAGAGTTTGAAAGAATCGAATGGATAAGGAAAAAGTAGATAAAATGGATCTTTACGTGGGCATTGATGTAGGCAGCAGCGCGGTACATTGTGTTGCCATTAATGCAAATAGAGAAATAGTATATTCGTCACAGCCGATAATGCACTTTGCCAATCCGGTAGGAGCTATTCGTGAGGCCTGGCACCAAATAAAACAAATGTTCCCGGTAGGCAATATCGTGAACACTGCCTTTACAGGCAGCGGCGCCGAATCCTTCCCCGAAATTATGGATGGGGTAACTTATGTTTATGACAGCGTTGCTATCCCGAAGGGAACCGAGGTTGTAATGCCGGACGCACAATTCATATTCCACATCGGTGCAAAGGACCCTTACTTCTTTAATTTGAAAGAGATATACAAAAAGAAAACTATCCAGGAATGGAGAACCGGCACGAAATGCGGCGGAGGCTCCGGCACTCTCATTGAAAAACAATGCAGAAGATTATTCGAGGGAGAAATTCCCAACCCGGAGCTGGAAAATACTGCACAGGCAAAGGATGAAAAACAAAAAGAGCAGATAAGGATAACAAACAGGATAAAGCTCCAGGCTCGCCTTGAGAAGATGTTCCGGCAGGCTGAGCAGGAAGCGCAAAAATCCAGTGAGCCATGTGAATTCCTGGCAAGGTGCGGCGTTGTTATCCAGTCGGACCTTATCCATAAACAGAATGAGGGTGCAAAGAGGCAGGATAATCTCGCGGGACTATTTATGACTGTCGCCGGGAATTATATAATCGATGTTCTCGGCTCAAGACAATTCGATGGCGGGCTGGAAAAACAAATCGCAATAGCAACAGGCGGAGTATTTGCCAACGACCTTGTAAGGAGAAGCCTTCAGGAATTTCTCGGTATTGAAATCGCAAGGCCGCAGCAGTTCCAGAATATAGCGGCAGTGGGAGCTGCGCTTAAGGGAATGGAAGAAAAAAATGGCTATGTATTTAAACTCAGTGAGCTTGATAAAGTCTCTGCTCACGGCAGGCAAAAAAGAAAATTCGCGCCGCCAATCTCTGACTATCTCTCGAAAGTGAACGAAGAAAGTCACGCACTAACCGAAGATATCCCTGAAAATACGGAAGTTGTATTGGGAATAGATGGAGGCAGCACGACAACGAAAGGTGCCCTGGTCGAATTAAAAACAGGCAGGCTGCTCGATAAGCTCTATATAAAAACGCATGGTAACCCGGAAGAGTCGCTCAAGCGTGTAATTAAATATTTGAGCAGGCATAAAGACAGGGTAATTGTAAAAGGTGTAGGCGCTACAGGCTCGGCGAGAAAGCTGTATGAAAAAATATTGGTAAGCAAGAAAAGGTCGGATGAGCTTTCTGAGAAAAAAATCGAGCTTACAGATAAAGTCACCGATGAAATTACATGTCACGCACTCGGCGTCAGGCATTATAACAGTGACATCGATACGATCTTCGAGATAGGCGGCCAGGACATGAAATTCACCAGCTTCTCGAAAGACGGCACAGTTAAAGAAGCGAAAATGAATTATAGCTGCCAGGCCGGCTCGGGCCAGACGCTCGAAAACATGGCTGACGTGATTAATCTAAACGTCGAAGATTCCCTGCAGGAAGCCGCACTTAACGCACTGAAAGTGCCGCTTATAGATTCGACCTGCGGCGTGTTTATGGAAATGGATGAGAACAGATTAATCGCGGAAGGTTTCAGCAAGGAAGAAATCGCGGCGGCAATTATAAGGGGAACAGCGGCCAGCTATTATTATAAATTCGTGGGCGGCTCTCAGCACGCGGGAAAAAAATGCTCCGCTCAGGGTGGACCTGCCCTAGGAAAAGCATTTCTCGCGGCACTTGCACAGGTTTCTGAAAAAGAAATCGAGGCGTATCCGCACAGGGAAATGTTCGGAGCATGGGGACAGGCGCTCGATATTATCGAAAATATAAAGCGTCTTGAGAAGGAAGGAAAACCTTATGGCACCGCGTTCAGAGGCTGGGAATTGATAGATATGCCTTTCGAGAAACGCATCGTTTCCTGCAGGGAGCTGTTCGCTGATAAAAGCTGCGGCATCAGGGATTGCAGGCTCGAAATATTTTCCATCGAAGACGACGAGATTATCACAGGAGGTTTTTGCCCGAGAGGAAATTCCGAAACCTCGAAAAAACCAAAAGTAAATTATGTCGATAGATATCATAAGATATATGAAAAACATTTCAAAAAGCAGGGACTTTTGCTTGGCGAAATCGAAAAGGGAAAGCACGATGAATATTCGGGTAAAACCGTAGGTATAAAGCGCAGCACGGCTACTCTTGGTGAAAAAGGAATATGGAGTGCGGCGGTTTTTAAAAAACTCGGTTTCTGCCCTGTAGTGTCACCGAGGACTACGAAAGAAATCGCAAAAATTGGTGTAGATAATTCAAGGACGGAATTTTGCATAGCCAGAAAATTAGCGACTGGTCACGCATCTGTATTGAATGACAGTCCAGAAGTTGAATATCTTTTCAATCCGAGCTTTATCGAGCTGAAAAGGCAGCAGCCCCCGGATTTGAAATACTGTATTTATACCGAGTCGGAAGGTTATGTTTTAAACGATGTTCTTTCGCTCGATAAAAGCAAACAGATAAATCCAGTCCTTCATTTCGGCAGCATCGAAATTCTTATAAGAGCTTTCAAACAGGAGTTTGACAGGCTCGGATTTAATTTTACGAGCAGCCAAATAAAAGAAGCTATAAAATATGCTGACGATGCTGAAAAGCAGTTTAAAGAGGAGCTTTTCCGGGAAGGTGACAAATTTCTATCCCGTATCGAGGCTTCCAATGACAAAGCTTATGTCGGAATAGGCAGGGATTATGTTGTGCTCGATCCTGAAGCCAGCTCGAATTCGGGCGCGATGTTCTCCCAGGTACGAGGTCTTGACTACATACCGCAGATTTATCTCGAGCACAAATTTGAAAATATTCCATTGGATGAAATAGTCGAAAACGAATTTTGGGTCGAAAGCGTGAAAATACTTCGGGCAGGTCTTTTCGTGGCGCGGCATCCGAACTTATTCGCAATAAGAATGATGAATTTCGCCTGCGGCCCGGACAGTCTCAAGGTTTACCAGGAGGAGAAGATTCAGCAGGCCGCACAAAAACCCATGCTGGTCCTGCTGACGGATGCGCAGACGAATAACGCTCCTTTCGTGACAAGAACAGAAGCGCACGAAAGAGTTGTAAATCAGGCAAAACCTGCAGGATTTGAAATGGAAAACCTTAAAATACGAAAGCCTGACAAATCCGAGGAAAGAACGTGGCTCGTCCCGTATATGGGAGATGCCAGCTATGTCGGGGCTGCCGGTCTGAGGCATTTTGGCGTCAATTCTCTTGTCTTGCCTACAAACACGCAGCGGGGATACGAAGTCGCACGCAAGCATATTTATACGGAAGTATGTCACCCTCTAAAGGGTGTAGTCGGTGACGCGATAGGTTTCCTTCAGGAAAAAATAGATGCATTGGGGAAAGGGCATGTCGAAAAGAGCTATCTCGTAATGCTTCCTACAACAAGCGGTCCATGCAGGTTCGGAAAATACACTGAGCTTGTCAGGGAATTCCTGGATAGGGAAGGACTGCAGAAAGTCCCTGTTGCGGGACCATCTTCTGAAACGGATTATTGCGATATACCTTTCCCGAAAAAATTGAGCATTTCACAAAAAGCAAAAATGCAGCAGATTCTTTTCAAGGGAATAAAAGGCTCCGACCTGCTCGAAGATATTTATCTTAGATATAATCCTTATGCGGTGGATAAAGAGCAGCTTGCGAAACTGAAACAGGAAAGGTTAAGTGCGCTCGAAAGAGTTGTGGAAAACGGTGCTGAAGTTCCTGCTCTTGTGGAATGGGGAAAAGAAACCGTCTCTCAGTTCAAAAAGACGAAAATGACACAGGCAGAAAGATTCCCGCTTGTATTATACATTGGCGAGATTTATATGAGGATGCACGATCCTTATACTAATTATATAATCAGGGAGCTTGAAAAGCAGGGACTTGAAATAGTCAGGGACCCGGTTACAGACTGGCTCGATTATGTGAACAAGATGAATCACAGGAACAAAAAGAGAGACCTTGGCCTGGCATTAAAAAGTCTCAATTTCTCCAGGATAAAGAAGGTAACAGGCGAATTTACAAGGTCGGCTTTAAAGGGTAAATACATGTCCTGGGTCGAAGAAAAAATAGCAGAGCCTTTCCATGAAGTGCTTGAAGGAAGACACGTTCTGCCAAAGCCTATGGAGATGATAGGGACACTGGAAAAGAACCACGAGTTTCATGGCAATATTGAAGGCGAATCACCTTTGAGCGCAGGCATAGCATATCATTTCATGAACGATATGATAACTCCTCGCGGCGGCGCGTATATATCAGGCATTTTCCACGTAGGCCCGTTCACCTGTATGCAGGAAGGTGTCGCAACCGCAAAGATAGAAGGTATGGCAAAAGAATTGCGCAAGCGCAAACCCGATCTTTTATTCCCGATTATTCATGCGTTCTTCGGAGATTCGGCAAGCGCGAACCTGGACTCTGAAATCGCGGTCTTCACGGAGCAATGCTATCAGAAGCAGCAAATGCTAAAAATCCGC
>CAYSHS010000012.1:0-21317 GCA_964430845.1 uncultured Pirellulales bacterium
CAAAAAATCCCACAAGATGTACTTGGCCGGAATCTTACACTTAAATTTTAAACAGAACAAATCTGTTACGTAAAAAGTATTTATTAATGTATTATAGGTAGTACCTGGAGAGCAGATATATGTTTACTATTTTAGTAAGATGGTGGAAGGTATATGAGATTAACATCGGAACAACGTATTGCCGCTCTTGAACGAGAGCATATAATATTGCAGGATACGATAAAATTGCTTCATAAAATGCTGAAAGAGCAGAGACAGCTAATAAATGACTATATAACTCATAAAGTTACTTCTTTAGATGATACTACTCAGCATAGTAATAACGGGCGCTCTGAAGACGCTTTATATACTTTCGTATGCAGGCAGAGATTCGATTATCTCGAAAAGCGCATGGAAAACATGCGTAAATCGTTTATAGATTCACAAACCTCGCATCCCGGCTAAAGGAATGAGTCTAAAAAAGATATGAACTATGTTATTAAGTCTATTTGTTTGCAGAGATTTCGTGATTTCTGTGGCAGCGTGGGCATGTAATTGTATTGCTTTTGTAGTTTGGCGGTATTTTCATTTTTAAGCCGCAGGCACATGGGATAAAAGTGAACTGGTTGACCTTTCTCATAATATCACCGATTTGCCTTGCCTGGTTTTCAGTGCGTTTCTCCCTGGCGGCTTTTTCCTGTGCCTGGCGTAATTCGATCTGCTCTTTACCCATCGCAGATGCTGGAATAATCGTTTTTGAGTGCGTTACGCTGCTGTAAGCATCTGAATAATCTTTGTAGGAAGCTCCGTGTGTCATATTACGCAGAATTCTTATTCTTTCGGAAATAGGCGGGTGCGTGCTGGTCAGATCGGACAGCTTCATCTGGCCTCTTCTTTTGAATGGATTAACGATATACATCGGTGCAGTTACTTTATTGGCGACATCCAATTGAGGAGCCGGGTCGCCGGCAATTTTTTCCAATGCACTGGCCAGACCTTCCGGGTAGCGTGTCAGTACTGCGGCACCTGCATCTGCGAGATATTCTCTTCTCCTGGATAGTGCAAAGTACAGAAGATAAGCCATTATCGGTGCCAGAATAGCGGCGAGAATTGCTATAACAAGTATTATAGCTTGTGCCTGGCCGCCGCCTCTTCCGCCGCTTGAGTATCGTCTTCTTGAGCCTCCGAGCGAGCTGTAGAACATGCCTCTCAGAAACACCTGTGAAAGCAGGACGATTGAACCGAGCATAATACCTGCAAGAGTTACAAAGAGAATGTCCCGGTTTACGATATGACTTACCTCGTGTGCGACCACTCCCTGCAGCTCATCACGATTCAATCGAGCCAGCAAGCCAGCCGTGACGGCGACTGAAGCTGTTTCAGGGCTTCTTCCTGTAGCAAAAGCATTTGGTGCCGGGTCGTTAATGATGTAGATTTTCGGCATTTTGGGCAGCGCAGCCGCGATTTTCATCTCTTCTACAACGTTGAACAATTGAGGATGCACATCATGCGTTACAGGCTGTGCTCTGCTTGCCGCAAGGAGTATCTGGTCACCGCTGGAGAAACTAATCAGTGTTAGTATAAACCAGATTCCCGTGGCAATCATTAAGCCTATAAAACCCCCATTCGCACTTCCGCGTGAGAAAGCTGCCCCAATTATGAAACCCAGCAGCAGCAATACCGCCGCCATCAACACCATCAGAAAGATGGAATTTCTCTTATTTGCTCTTATCAGTTCCCACATAAAACAAGTCTGCAATAAAACCTAAATCAAGAATCAAAACTAACCTTCGGAACTTCGCGTTCTGCGGCAGATTCTATCTCGAAGAAGTCGCGTTTAGTGAAACTAAACATTCCTGCGATAATATTTGATGGGAACATCTGAATCTTGTTGTTGAATCCCAGCACCTGGTCGTTGTAGCTCTGCCTGGCAAAGGCAATCTTGTTCTCGGTGCTGCTAAGCTCTTCCTGGACAGCGAGGAAATTCTGGTTCGCTTTCAAATCCGGATAGTTCTCGACTACCAGCATGAACTTGCTCAGTGCTTCACCGAGCGCGCCTTCAGCTTTCGATGCTTCAGATACACTTTTTGCACCCATAGCTTTGCTTCGTGCTTCTGTTATCGCCTCGAAAGTTCCGCGCTCGTGCTTCATATAGCCTTTGGCGGTCTCTACGAGGTTGGGAATCAGGTCGTGCCTGCGTTTGAGCTGAACGTCAATCTGCGACCAGGCATTATCGACCTGGTTACGAAGCCGAACTAAGGCGTTGTAAACACCGATTACAAATAAAACAAGTAGAACCAGTACTACAAGAACCACTACAATAAAAATCATTACTCCCTGCATAGAATTTCTCCTAAATTTAACACGTTTTTTTAGTTACGCTTTCTTTTTAATAACTAATGCAATGATAATAATGACAACTGCAACGCCAATTAACACATAGCTCGTCGTACCCATAATTTTATCCTTTCATTAAGTTTGTTTGTGACTGAACATATCCGTTAACAACACTTTAATTTTGTCATTTTCATCTAATTTCGCTCTATCGAAAATATCCTGTAATTCACCTTTATCGAACCATAGGCCATCACCTTTACGGCATTTATCAATTAAAAGTTTCGGTTTTGAAGAGCCTACGATTATTTTTTGCATTTTTTTATAACAGATAGGACATTTTCGGACCTTTTCAGTGCTTTCGGAATCGATTTTGAATGATTGAATCAATTCCTTTGCCTTTTTTGGCTCGCCGAGAAGAAGCTCTAACTCACCTGCATCTAGCCAGATTCCCTCACATTGAGTACAATAATCAATCTCCACGTCATTAAGCTCGAGAGTAATCATCGCACTTTGTTTACATACCGGGCAATCCATATCTTTGTCCTAAATCCATAAACTTATCGATCCCGCATCAAGTGCGGAATGACAAGCACTCAGTTTAATAATAATACGCAATAAACAACAGAAAAATTCAAATATAAATAAAGATAATGAGGGAAAATTTAATTATGGCGTTTTGTTGACGTCTTTTCGTCATAATCGGTCCTTTTTTTTCAGAATGCTCATATTTAGTTCCAAATCCAGCAGTATATTACATTTACACAATTTTAATGTCAATAACGGTAGTGTAAATATTTATTCTTGACGAAAAGAGCTTTATAGATTATTGATTACCATTTATCATAAGCCAAAGTGGTTTTAAGGTATCAGGAAATGATAGTTGATTGCCATACACATATAGAGGTCGTGGCCGGCGATAGCGTTACAAGTGAGCATTTAGCGGCTGTTGAAACGGTAAATGCCTGTATCGTTCTGGCCGGAGCGAGCGGGCAGAGCAGCGAAATTAATAAAAATCTATCTCAATATGTGAATAAATATAAAGAAAAAATGGTCGGTTTCGCGGTTGTCCAGCCCGACGAAGACAAGGTAAGCACGAGCAGCCTGGAAGCTGTAACTCATAAGCTGGGTCTCAAAGGGATGGTTCTGTATTGCTCGGACTGGGGTATTCATCCGACCAACAGCAGGAGTATGAGGCTTTACGAATCGGCGCTTGAGCTTAATCTTCCCGTTTTTTTCCATAATGCGGGCGAAGATATTAAACAGAATGCAGTTCTGGATTATGCTCAGCCGTACCTTTTGGATGAAGTAGCCAGAGAGTTCCCTTCACTGAAGATTATTATCGGCAATATGGGAGCACCTTTTATCGAGCAAACGCTCGTAATGGTCGCCAAGCATAAGAATGTTTATGCGGATTTGACTATAAAACCTCGAAACGTCTGGCAGACATACAATACTGTTATTTCGGCACACGAATACGGTGCCATGGACAAGTTATTATTCGGCAGCGGCTTCCCGTCAGGTAATGCAGGGCAATGTATCGAGACGCTTCTTGGTTTTAACATGCTTCTGGCGGATACGAATTTGCCGACAGTGCCGCGAGGGAGCATTCAAAATATTATCGAGCGTGATGCACTTGTCCTCCTCGGAATCAAAGAAGCAGATTCGGATATAAAAGATAAGAATGGCAAGGAAAATCAGGAGCACAAATCCAGGAAATCCAAAAAGAAAGATTAGCGGCTATGCCTGAACTACTTGAAGAGCAGAGAGAAAGCTGGGGGACTCGCGGTGGATTTATTTTAGCAGCAATCGGCTCAGCGGTCGGACTTGGCAATCTCTGGGGATTTCCATATAAACTTTACAGCTTTGGCGGGGGGGCATTTCTAATACCATATATAATTGCACTTGTTCTTGTGGGTTTTCCTTTATTAATCCTGGAATTCAGCCTGGGCCATTATACACAGCGAGCCGCTCCTGATGCTTTTAAGGAAAGTCATAAAAGATTCGAGATGATTGGCTGGTGGGGTATAATTCTCGGATTTGTTATTATTACTTATTACCCTGTAATTCTCGCTTATTGCTTCAGCTTCTTATGGTATAGTGTCCAGGGAATAATCAATAAAGGACAATTGCCATGGGCTGGTAAAGGCCTGGAAGGAGTAGAAAGCGCACGTAAATTCTTTTTTGATAATTATCTCGGATATCATGAAGGCACTGCGCTCGGTTCAATCAGGTGGAATATTCTTTGGCCTCTGATAATAGCATGGCTCTCTATGTACTTGTGTATTTTCAAGGGAGTTAAGCTTGTCGGGAAAGTTGTCTGGCTGACAGTTCCCCTTCCCTGGCTGATGCTTGTTATCCTGACAGTGCGCGGCTTAACGCTCGAAGGGAGTATGCAGGGACTGGCTTATTACCTCAATCCCGTCTGGTCCGAACTGGCAAAACCTGATACATGGCGCTATGCCTTCGGGCAGGTCTTTTTTTCACTGAGTCTGGCTTTCGGAGTGATGATTACTTACGCAAGTTTTCTTCACAGGAAAAGCGATATAAACAATAACGCATTAATTATAAGCCTCGCTGATTTTGGGACGAGTTTCATTGCGGGCTTGGCAGTTTTTGCAACACTTGGAGGTATGGCATTTGTAACTCAGCAGGCAGGCAACCCGGTCGAGGTTAAAAATGTAGCCGAATCAGGGCCTTCTTTAGCTTTCATCGCTTTTCCTTATGCACTAGCCCAACTGCCTTATTCTGCTTGGTTTAGTTTTATCTTCTTCTTTGCATTAATCACTTTGGGAATCGATTCTGCCTTTTCCATAACAGAATCCGTACTGGCGAGCATAGTCGATAAAACAGGCTGGAAAAGAGCGATAGTATTACCGGTTATGAGTTTAATCGGCCTTGCTTTCGGCCTGATTTATGTCACACAGGGAGGATTGAACTGGCTTGGAATCATAGATGGTTTTGTAAATGGAACAAGGGGAATAGCGTTTCTTGGTCTAATGGAAGCTCTTGTTCTTGGCTGGTTATGGCGGCTGAGCATATTGAGACGTCATGCGAACAGCCGAAGCGATTGGAAATTAGGTAAATGGTGGGATTATGTTATTCGTTTATTAATACCAATCGTGCTGGGAACTTTATTTTTCTGGCAGCTTTTTGAAGATATTTATAATAAAGAAGGATTTATTAGAACAAACGATGGTAAATGGATTGCGTCCAACTGCGTCGGTGTCGGAATTCTTGTAGCTGCGCCATTGATTGCGTTAGTATTGAGTCTCATCAAAGGACGTGAGAATAACAAAATACAAACTATAAAAGAAGCGAAAACAAAAGTTCGCGGCGGATTATTCGGAATGATAGCGATTCTTTCAGCAATAGTTCCGGTAGTTCTATTTATTATCTCCCTGCCGCCTGAACAATCAATAGAAAGAAAGAAGGCGGCATTTTGGATTTTGGCGGCAGGTGGTATATTAGCAACGGCAATAAGTTTGTATATCCTTGAAAAACATGATTCCGATAGTTACCGGACATCATGGCTCGCACGCTGGGCAGGTGTTTTTGGCACGATGGATATAGCAGCGTTTGTTGCAAAAATTTTGTATGAAAAAAGCTCGGCGGCCAATACCGAAAAAACAGCGATAGCTGCGAGCCATGAGCTAACGGGAATCTCTTATGCAATACTTGTGATTGTATTTCTAATAATAATCGGAGGGCTGGGCTGGTGTTTTTATAGGGCGTTAATTGCCGCAGGTGCAGATACAGCTATCCAGCATCCCGATGAAGTTGGCGATGAGCTTAAGCACAAAAACGATGATATTCCGGATGCTGGATAAAAGAATATTTCATAAAACTCGAGCTTGGTTCCAACAAGAGTTCACCAAAAATTCAATTCCAGGTTTCATTTTCATCCGCAAGGACCTATAACTTCAAATCTGCAAAATAGTTATGAAAATCCGGATTTTCCTCGTTTTATAAGGAAAATAGTAATTTTTTGCCCGAAAATCGGGAACTTTTAGGCTTTTTAAATGTCTGATTAAGTATCTGATTTTGAAAATGTATTAAGGTGATGAAACTCGAATAAATAAATGTACATAAATTTTTTTGAAAAAAGAAGTTATATCAGATTTTTGTAGTCGAAAGCACTCGGCGGATAAAATCCCGATGTGCTTTTATTGTATTAAAAACCTCGTTAAACTTTTATGATGGGCTTTGCCCGGTCAGGATTAGGGGTGATCGTAATGACGAACAGACGATTTTCAAATGCGCAGTTTTATTTAGCAATTATTTTAACACTGTTTTTAGTAAGTAATTCCGGCAGTCTTTGTGCGGCTGAGAATGGTGATTTTACCTATGATTTCTTTTCTTTTAATCATATAACTGCCGAACAGGGAAGGAAATACCTTGCCGATGCGAAGATAGGTGATGTCTCGCATCTTCCCGATTCGCCGACCGTTCTGGTTACCTCGTCGATTCCTGATAATCTGCAAAAAGCAAGAGTTGTCAGAGATATTGTCGATAGCTCTCAAGAGTATGCTGTGAGAATTATCCCTTTTACTTCGATGGCAAAGAAGCTCCCGTCAAACGAACAGATTACAGATAATATTGGTACTATTGCTATCGGAAATTTCTCGAATCCCCCGGCCTTAAACGGTAATGCCAGGACAATAGTTGACACCTGTAAATCAGGGATTATTATTATTACACCTTCAAGGATGATGGATAGAATCGTCAACACAATTGAAAAACTGCAAAACACAAATCCGCAGGATATTCTCAGCCAGAAGAATATGTCCCAACCGGCAAAGTCAAATGACATGAATTCTGGCTCTGTTAAGAGTGTGAAAAATGAGGTACCGAGCATTATTCCGGCTTTATTTGCAGAAAACATATCGGAAAACAAGCCGGAAAACGATTATTTAAATCAGAGAATCACCGATTCGGCGCCTGTCGCAGAGCAGGTATCTTCTGAAACTGAAACAGGACCTGTTCAAACCCAATCGAACCTTTTGGCAGAGAACTCGCTAATTGATATTTCGAGCATTCCGAATCCGGATGATGAAGTTATCTTGAATTTAACCGACCAGCTTACTCTAATTGAATTTTTAGGCTGGGTAGGCCCTTACCTTAAAATGGATTTTATGTATAATGCGAAAGATTTTGCAAATCAGGATGTTACAATCAATCCTAACGGCGTACTGAAAGGACCTGTAAAAATAAGAGATTTATACTATTACCTTGATTCCGTGCTGAAATTCAAAGGATTTGTGATGACCCGCGGCGGCAAGGGCAATCTTGTTACTATAGTACCAAGAGATAATGCACTGGATATCGACCCTGTATTGGGAGAGACTGGAAAAGCGTCGATTGAAGCTGGCGATACAGTCAGAACCGAATCCTTCGAGCTGAAAAATATCAGCACATCGACAGCCGAAGAGCTTATTAAGAATATGAAGCTCTCGATTCAAATAACCACTATGCCGGAAACGAAAACATTACTTGTCACAGAGTACACAAGCCGGATGCCGCGTATTAAAGCCCTGCTGGATATGGTGGATAAGCCGGGAGAGCCGAAACAATTCAGGTATAGACAATTGCAATACACGATGTCACAGACACTTGCTCCCAAGATACAATCGCTTGCAGAGCAATTGGGCACAGTATCAATTACCATTTCGACAGCCGGTTCCGTTGCTACTCCAGATCGGCCTGTAAAACGCCCTAATGAATCGGATGCTGCATATGCCAGCAGGCTTCGCTCATGGGAAGCACAGGTAAGAAGCTTAAGTGCTGCTGCAAGTAGTACAAGGACACCTGCACCGACAGCACCACCGGGCGAATCTGCTCCAACTGTTTTTCTCGATTCCGATGAGAGGACAAACCGAATCCTTATGATAGGTCTTAAAAAGCAGTTAGACGAAGTCGATAACCTTATAGATACTCTCGATGTAGCGCAGAGAGACCCGCGAAAGCTCCAGATATATAAAATCGAATTTCTCGATGCTGAAGAAGTGATGAAGAAACTTGAAGACCTTAATGTAATTCCGAAAAGCCAGGGTACCTCGGATACTTCCAGAACGAGACCGAACCAGCCATCGAGAATCACACCAGGCGAGGCTTCCGTGCGGGAACCTGTTTCGATAACTGCTGGCTCAACTGGTGGTGACAGCGAAACACTGGTGGCTCTCGCAGAAGAGCCGGTAGTCGTTTTGGTCGCATCGACAAATTCACTTTTAGTTAATGCCACAGAAGAGCAGCATGTGAGAATTTCTACGATTATCGACCTCGTGGACAAGGCAAGAGAAGAGATACCTTACAAGGTTTACAAGCTTAAAAACGCTAATCCTGAGTATCTTCAGGATATTCTTAAACAGCTTGTAGAGGAAAAAGTACGAGGTCCGGAAGATAAGATTGAATCAGTGGTTCCTAAGCTGGATGCGCAGATAACTATAGTAGCTGACCCGAATACATCTTCGCTGATAGTTTACGCCAACAAAAAGAACCAGGACTGGATAGAATCCTTAATCAGGGAATTAGACAAGCGCAAACCACAGGTTTTGATAGACGTGATATTAGTTCAAATCTCGAAAACAGACGCTTTCGACTATGACCTTAACCTGATTTCAAGTTTCCCGGATCTGACCGATACGTCGGGTTTAACCAATGCGATAATGCCCGGAATAAGTGCGGGAGCATCTAATCTTTTCGATCCGCCGAGTGGCAGCGACAGGGGCAACAGGGCTCACTATCTTGATTTTCAGTCAAATGGAGGCTCGGGAACGGGTTTCTACGGTGACAAGCATATTAACGCACTTTTGAAGCTGATGGAGCAGAAGGACTACGGCAGGGTAATGGCAAAGCCGAAAATCCTTGTCAACGACAACCAGATGGGAATTATTAGCACAACAGATACGACCTATGTTAAAAAAACATCCTCAATTCCTGTAAGCAGTGGAGGAGCCGGAACAGAAACAAGTCTTATTCAAACTGCGATTGATTATACACCTTACAATGCCGGTATAACACTGAATATAACACCTCACATAAGTGAAAGTGATTTGCTGCGCCTGGATATTGATTTAACACGAAGTGACTTTGGCACCATAACAGGTGAAAGACCGCCGGACACGACAGACAGCACAGTCGGAACAACTGTTACCGTTCCTGACGGCAGCACAATAATTCTTGGCGGCCTGTTAAAAATGAACCAGAGTAAAGGCGGTACGAAAATACCTATTCTCGGGGATATTCCCTTTATCGGTACTCTTTTCAGATCTGTAAATAACAGTGATATACAGCGAAATCTTTACGTATTCGTAAAAGCTGAAATCATCAGGCCGCCGGATGATAATACCGCACAAGTTGATTTGGAACGTATATCGAAAGTAAACAGGGACGCATTTGAAAAATATGAAAATGAATTCCAGAACTATCATAGTTTCCCGGGAGTCACACCGGCACCTATGGCGCCTGACAAAGTGCTTGATGCAAAATAACAATGAAAGAATTACTGATACAAACTGCAAAAAGAACCGGACTTGTTGATTATGCTCAATTAAGCAGGTTTTTTGAAGAAAACAATGGCCAGGGACGGATTGACGAGGTTTTACTGAGCTGTCCATATTTCACTGAAGATGTGGTGCTGAAGCTGTTTGCCGAAACATTAGGCTGGGAATATTTATCGGAAATTCCCGCCAAAGACGTACCGGTTGAGTTCATCGAAGCTGTACCGGCGACTTATGCCCAGCATCATTTTATTATCGGGATAAAATCCAACAGGCATAATGGTAACACTTCCGGAAAAACAGAGCCTGAAGATGATTTATCAGAGCTTACAGTTGTCCTGTCGAAACCCCTGGATGCGAATGCTCTCGATAATGTCTCGAAAATGACGGGGCTTCCCGTAAAAGCAGCCATCTCCACACGTGCCACCATTACTTCCGTTATCGATGTCGCTTACGAGCAGAGATCAACTATTATCGAGGAAGTTGCCGAAGAGCTGGATTCACAAAACCTCGACCAGCTTGTCGATGAAGTTTCCACCTCGGATGATTTGCTTGATGTTGTGAACAGGCCTCCTGTTATCAGGCTGGTTAATGATATATTGTTTCGTGCTTTACAGTTGCGTGCGAGTGATATTCATGTCCACCCTTACGAATCTAAAATACAAATTCGTTATCGAATAGATGGCATTTTATATGATACCCTGAGTTTGAACAGGAATGTTTTGCCTTTGATTATATCCCGTATTAAAGTTATGGCCGGCATGGATATTGCCGAGCGGCGACTGCCTCAGGATGGCAGATGCTCCGTCAGACTTGGCCAGAGAGAAGTTGATTTGCGTATAAGCACGGTCCCGACCAGCTTCGGTGAGCGAAGCGTCCTGCGATTGCTGGATAAAAGCACCGGAATTTTCTCGTTGAATGAATTAGGACTCTGGTCAGATGACCTCAAGAAATTCGATTCTCTGCTCAATCGTTCACACGGCGTAATTTTCGTAACAGGCCCGACCGGAAGCGGGAAAAGCACAACTTTATATGCCTGTCTCAACAGGATCAACTCGGCAGAAAAAAATGTCATAACAATAGAAGACCCTATCGAGTATCAGCTCGAAGGCATAAGCCAGATTCAGGTTGCCTCGAAAAAAGGCATGAACTTTGCCACATCTCTTCGTCATGTGCTGCGTCAGGACCCGGATGTCATAATGGTAGGCGAAGTTCGAGACATTGAAACAGCTCGAATGGCTATACAATCCTCCCTGACAGGTCACTTAGTATTCAGCACCCTGCATACCAACGACTCTGCAGGTGCCGTCAGCAGGCTTTTGGATTTAGGTGTTGAGCCTTACCTGGTAAGCTCGTCACTTATTGCAATTATAGCACAAAGATTAGTGAGAAAAGTCTGCCAGGAATGTAAAGAGCCGATAGAGCCTGCAGAGCACGAGCTCAGAGAGCTTGGCCTGGGCGATGAAATGGAGGTACACAAAGGAAAATTCTTTGTCGGAAAAGGCTGCGATAAATGTTTCCAGACAGGATACAGGGGACGAACCGGGATATATGAAATGATGATGATAAGCCCGGATGTGCAGAACCTTATATATTCGAGAGAATCAGCAGGGACAATAAAGAGATACGCCCTTAACGCAGGATTGCAGACCTTAAGAATGGATGGGGCGAGAAAGGTGCTTGCGGGAATTACTACAATTGCTGAAGTGCTCAGGGTTACGCAGGCCGATATAATGTAAAAATGTAAAAATCAAAATACAAAACGTAAAATTGTGGAATCCGCCTGCGGCGGATGGCTATAATTTTTAGCTTTACGTTTTTTAATTTTAAGTTGATTTGCTATGCCCAGATATAATTACACAGCGATAGCAGCAGGCGGCAAGAAGCTCAGAGGCTCGATAACCGCCGAAAGCCCTTATGCTGCGCGAAAACAGTTGAGAGTGCGAAGTATTCACCCCTCTTCAATCAGGGAAATAAGTGCTGGTACGAAGAGCAGGGCTGTTATATTTAATTCCCTTGCCAAACGCAACAGGGGACAGGTTATCGAATTTACCAAACAGATGGCTACGCTGCTTAACTCAGGCATCAAGCTGACCGATGCGCTCTCTGTTCTTTCGATGCAGGCCAGCGACATGAAATTTAAAAATGCTCTCGTTGATATTCGCGACCGGGTAGTTACAGGAGAATCGTTTACCGATGCGATAAAGGATTATACCGACTACTTCGATGTTATTTATGTAAGCATGGTTCGTGTCGGGGACATGACGGGCACACTGGGACAGAGCCTTGCAACAATTTCGAATTTTATGGAAAAACGCCGAAAAGTCGAATCGAAAATCATCACTGCAATGATATATCCTATAGTGCTGGTAATCTTTTGTTTCTTTGTGGTTTTATTCTTAACTATTAAAGTTATTCCGACTATAGGTGAGCAAATCGGGCAGGCGGGACAGGAACTGCCCTGGCTGACAAAGCGATTAATGGATTTCGGGGATGTTATGACAAGCTGGAAACTTGTTATAGTTATAGCGTCATTAATTCTTATAATTGAAATTATCAGGCGTTTTTTGAAAACAGAGCGCGGTGCGTACCTGCGTGATAAATTTATATTGTCTTTACCATTATTCGGCCCGCTAATCAAACAGCGAGTAGTCGCCCGGTTCGCTTCGACACTGTCAACTCTGCTTAGTTCGGGACTGGCTATGGCAGAGTCACTTCGCGTTGTTGCGGAAGTTACAGGCAACAGTATTATGAAAAAAGCAATACATCAATCGCGAGAGAGAATTCTCGCAGGCGCCGATATTGCTACGCCGCTGCGTGACAGCGGTGTTATCGACCCGGCAATTGCTCATATGGTTGCCGTTGGAGAAAAAAGCGGCGAGCTTGAAAAAATGCTTAAAAGTATCAGCGATAATCTCGAAGCATCGACTGATGTCGTTATAGAAAGATTGAGTGCTGTAGTCGAGCCTGTTATTATAATTATTATGGCAACAATTGTAGGCGTTATTGCTTATGCTACAATATCGCCCATACTGGAAGTTACATCAGGACAATTTTAATTGATTACTTCGGAGTATTAAAAATGAATACAAAAAAAAGAAAAAGAAAAAACGGATTTGGTTTCACGATGATTGAAGTTATGGCGGTGCTGATTATCCTCGGCCTGCTCGGAACTTTAGTAGTTACGAAAGTCGCATCAAATGTTGAAAAAGCCCGCGTAACAGTTACAAAATCCAACCTGAAAATTTTCCATACTGCGGTAGTTCATTTCAGGATGGATACAGGCAGGCTGCCGACGGAAGAAGAGGGATTAATGGCGCTTATCGAGCAGCCCAGCGATGTAGTGGACTATCCCGAAGGAGGATATCTTGAGATGTCCAAAATAGAGCCGGATGGCTGGAAACATGATTTTATTTACGAGCTGGCTCCAGGCACAAATTCAGGATTTCTAATCCGAAGCTGCGGCCCGGACGGAGAGCAGGATACCGAGGATGACCTGCTAAGCACAGAAACGAATTAAAACATGTATCGTACGATGGAGATAAGTATGAGCACCCGCTATTCATACCGGAACGGGCAAAAGCTCAGGCATAATAACAAGTGTGGCTTCACTATGACCGAAATGCTCGTGGTGATTGTAATACTGTCCCTGATGCTGCTTGTAGCGCAGGTACATATTTTTACAATGCTCAGAAGAAACACATTTAAGGCTCAGGTTCAGCTTCTTATCTCGACGATGCAGTCCGCGATTACCGCCGCGTCACAGAGTGACAGAAGGTATGAATTTATTGTCGATCTCACGAACCAGTCTTTTATGCTCCGCCAGATTACAACGTCTGATTTGTCGATAGTTCAGGATGAAGAGATTATCGTCAACGAAAATTTAAGTGAAAACTGCAAAGTCGTTCGTGTCGAATTCGACGATGGTGATTTCACTAATGACGGCAGGGCAAAGTTCCGGGCGGGACATGCCGGCTGGGCTTATGGAGGTAAAATTGTGCTGGTGGACCAGCACGACCAGCAGTATTCAATTGTAGTTAGTCGAATGAACAGAATTATAACGCTGGAAAATGGTGATTATCAGCTTCTTAAACCTGTACCAAAAGATGGTCTTAGCACATAAAAAATTCGGGAAAAAGGATAAAGCGTTTACTTTGGTTGAAGTAATAACAGCGACAGCTATCCTGGCATTTATTACTTCGAGTGTATGGCTTGTTATCGACAGGTGTGTGACATCGAGTGCAAGCTCGAAATTGAAAATGCAGGCTTTCGAGGTCGCAAGGGAAAACCTGGAAACTCTTTTAACGAAGGTCTCTGTCGAGGAAACCGCTGAATACGGCAGCAGTGACAAATACCCCGGAATCGAATGGGAAACAGTCGTGGAAACTTTCTATGAGCCGATTAACTCGCAAATGTGGCTCAGAGCTATTTGCACGGCCATGTATTATGATACAGAAGGTCAGCAGCAATCCGTCGAATTAGTGCACTGGCTTACAGGCCTGACAAAAGACCAGTTGCTTCAGATTTTAATGAGGCAGGAAGTGGAGCAGGAGCCGTTTGCTCCGCAGATTATCGCAAACATCGAGGACGCCGCTATTTATGCAGGTGTTAGTGCTGATACTATCGAAGAGTGGTTTAAAAAAGGAATGCTCACAACACCGGATGGTCATTATATAAAAAACAATCTCGAACTTTTTAAGTATAACAATGGAAATCCCAGCGATAAAGACAAGGAGGATTTGCAGATAGAATCTGAAGAGGACCTGAGACGGCTCAGGGCAAAACAAAACAAGGAACAATTGCAAAACGAAGTGGATCCCACGACAGGCCTGACGTACGGCCAGATCGAGCAAATGGACATTCAGGAAATCTGGGAAATACTGAAAAACAAGCAAAATGCCGGTACGGAGTAAAACCTTTAAAAACAAAAGCCGAAAAAATGAAAAAGAACCGAAATATTTTGCAGACAAGACGGGGATTTTCGCTGGTTGAGGTGCTTGCGGCCATGGTGATAGGCTCTATGGTTTTGATAGCTGTCCTGACTGTTTATAACAGGGCCGAGCGTACCGCCGCTGCTGTTACACGCTCCCTGGGCGATTCCGGCCGTTCACGTGAAGCTCTGCAGCTTATAGCTGAAGACTTTGATAAAATAATAGAAACAAACTCAGACACTGATATGATTATTGTGAATAGATATATAAACAATTATTATACTGCACTCTTATTGATTAAGGTAACTTATAAAGACCAGACTAATAAAGACCAGAAATATGAGGAGCTTCTCTGGCAGTGCAATAAAAATCATGAAAGTGATGCTAACGATATGGTTCTATATCGCAGCTACGAAGGGATCGCACCGGAAGATAAACTGCTCGACAGGGATAGAGAAACTTCGGAAAAAAATGCTTATGTTCCCATTTGCAGAGGTGTTACTTATTTTGAAGTAAAAATAATTACAGGTGAGAAGGACCCTGACAGAGCCTGGCCGGAAGGAATACCGCTTGGTGCAGTTTTTATAATTTCTTTTGCCGAGCCTTTTAAAGATGCTGACGGACATTATAATGTACCGGAGAGCGAGAAATATTCACGTACGATTGCTTTTGATAAAAGCAGGAAAATAAAATTCGTCATTGCAGAAAATGAATCTTCCGAAAAAGGAGAAAATACAATTAAAGTAAATATTCCCGGTAATCCAGGCTCCCCGGCTGAAAAACAGGGAGCGGCAAAATAATGAAAAAAATTCGTGGAAATCTGAATATAAACAATAATCGACATGGTATAGTACTGCTGGTGACATTAGTAATACTCGTTGTGCTCTCAATGCTCGGCTATACGCTCAGCAGCCGCGTTATAGCCGAGCGTCTTCGTAACCAGTATCTGATTGATTACAGCAAAGCACGCTACGGCTGTGATTCGGCGCTGAAATACGCGCTGGCTACTATGGAAGATATCGAGCCGGTTCTCGTTAGCAGACCAAATGAGCCTGACTTTTCAGATTTGTATGCTCTCGATTCAGCCAAATACCAGGAACTCCTGCAGCAGTGGAGAGACAATTCCCAGGTCAATAATTCAGCAGATAAATTTCTCTCCGGTGACATTTTAGATAGTAATGACGCCAATGATACAGGTATCGAAGATAATGAAAATGTATCTGTTTCAGGGCCGTATGGCGCGCCCTGGCCATTGATAATGGAGCCGGAGGAATTTGAGATAGGTACTGTAAAAATTCGAATCGAAATTGAAGATGAGAATGCAAAATATCCTCTCGGCTGGGCAATGGTGCAGGATAATAACATCCAGAGAGAAATCGATGCCGGTTTTGAAACATTTTGTGAATTGTCGGGACTTAGATTTGAACAAATCGAGTTACTTAGATCGGACCTTGATGAAATTCGGAAATTAAAATCTTTTAAATTAAACTTTGAGCCGATAGTAACTACAACAAGACAGGCTGTAAGAACAACCAGCACCTCACGAAGCAGCAGTAGCAGTAAAACAGGAAGCTCAACCGCGACTCAGGTTATAAGAACTGTATTAACCGTCTCGACTCAAATCTCAGACCAGACAACAAGCTTTGCAAGATTCTTTAACAGCGGCCTGCTCGACAAAGAAGCACTCGCCAGACCTACGATAATCGATGAAAACAGGGAAGAATCACCTTTAAAATACATCAGCACATGGGGAACACGCCTGGTCAACGTAAATACAGCACCGAGACATGTGCTGGAGGCTGCTTTTTTTTTCGGGGGCAACCAGGTGGAAATCGCCGACCAAATAATACAGCTTAGAAAAATACAGCCTTTTGAAAACATAGAGGATTTACAGAAAAGAGTTATAGGATATAAGGATTCGATAGAAAAATGTAAAATATATATCACAACTGCAAGCAGGTTTTTTACGATAAGAATAACAGCGGTAAGCGGCCTGGCTAAAGCATCAGCCGTAATCGCAATTACAAAAGATGGAAAAAATGTAAAAAGAATTGCTGCAATAAGCAGTTGAACGCTGATTCAGGGAGTTTACGACACATGGAATCAAATAACTTATTAGGAATTTATTTCACCAGGGACACAGCAACTGTTGTTTGCCTCAATACGCATCGTAAAGGCGATAATATACCCGATTGCTTTACTGTTACCGCTAAGGACACGGAACAGCCGAAAATACAGGCACTTGCAAGCCTGATTGAGCAGGCTTGCACTGAAAGAAAAATGGCATTTTCAGAAGTTGCTGTAGCGATTGATTGCTCTCTGTTCATGCAGCATAACGTGCACAGTGAATTCAGCGATCGAAAGCAAATCTCAGCAACTGTGCGTTTCGACACTGAAGAAGCGCTTGCGACAGATATCTCCGAAACAGCACTGGCGTTCGAGATAAACTCAAAAAGTAAGGAAGGCTCGAACCTGACTGTCTTTACCGCACAAAAGAAAATATTATCGGAGATTCTTCTTTCTCTTCAACAGTATAATTTTGACCCGATAACAATCAGGCCGGACGTGAGCTGCCTGGCAAAACTGATTTTTAATAAAGTTCCCAGGGATGAAACCGTGCAAGGCAGCTTGTTCGGGATGCTCTCCGCCCGAAGCGGCTACCTGGTTGCTCCGCGGGAAACAGATGGCTCCGGCTCGTATGATTCGGCAGTCCGAACGTTCCTCGTGGGACACAAACAGAATAGAACAGAGCTGCTTGCCAGGGAAATAATGATTACTACTGCTTTATATAGCACCGAGGAGCCGATAAATGCACTGAGAATTTTTGATTCCGCCGGTTCTGTGGATTTCCCGGCGATTACTGAAAAGACGGGAATCCTGGCAAGAGGAATTGAGTTTTTCGGAGAGCCGGACGGATTGACTGCAGAGAGTGAAAACAGGGTGAACCGAATCGACTTCGCAATTGCTTACGGTGCCGCACTGTCCCTTTTGGAGCAGGAGCAAACAGTCAATTTCAGGGACGACTTCAGTCCCTATCAGGGTAAAAAAATCAAAACTCGAAAAGCATTCAAGTTCGCAATGGTTTCCGTTACCGTCCTGTTGATTGCGTTGGGCTTGTATTTCCAGATGAACCTTTTCAGCATCAAAAGGGATATAAAAAAAGCAAGAGCGAAATTCGATAAGAACTACGAAATCGTTATGGAAAAAGAGCTTTCGGATACGACATCTACAAATACCGCACTTAAAAACCTTGGTAATGAGCTAAAAACAATTAAAGCGGGAAATGCAGGAATCATTACAACCGGAACTACAATATCATCCAAGCTTACCCTTGTTTTTAGAGCATTCAAAGATTTTGCAAAACAAACGAGCTTAAATGTAAAAACTGTAAACATTACGGAAAAAAATATCTCAATCACAGGTGACACCTCGAGCAGAACAAAAACAACAGAATTCTTCGAGGTCTTAAGAAAAAGCGGGTTGGAGATTAAAAGTTCGAATTATGACACTGCACGAAATCGTGACGGATTCAGTGTTACCCTGGAGCCAAAGAGTTGAGTTTAGATGGTGATTTATTATGAGAGATATATACAAGAATTCGATAATTTTTTACATCGCTGTTCCTGTCCTTGCAGCTATATGGCCGGCATTGGTGCTTGCATTATACCTGCCTGCGGCTCATATTAAGCTCGAAAACGATATATCAGACTATACAGATGCAGATGATGTAATGCTTGAAATTCTATCACTGGCTCCGGAAAGGACGGAACCGAGCGATCCGAATAAAGAGACTGTCGAATTCGCTTACGATCGAGTGGTTTTCGAGATAGCTTCTCTATGCAGTATTCCGCCGACAAAATTCAAATTAAATACCGGCACAACGATTGACTCTAAAACCAGTAAAACACAATCTGCCTCTGTGAGATTAACGGACATCGACATAACGAGTTTCGCAAAATTCTTATCGTTGATTCAGGCGCACTGGCCCAAGCTTGTCTGCAATTCTGTAAAATTGAACAAAAAGGAAGGTGCGCCCGATGAGTGGGATATACTCATGGACTTTAAGTATTACTACACAACTAATGATTAAAATACGATGTTAATTCACCCATATTCTGGAAAGAAAAAATATTTGCTTTATTTTTTCTTTTCCAAACATAACTAATTATATATTAAAGACTTACGAAAAGATATAATTATTATATTAAGAAAATCGTTCAGCGATTTTCCTAAATAATACATGCTTTTTCTCATTTTTGCAAAACTCTTGTATATAACTTCATTTTTGCAGAATCTGTCCTTATTTATGGGCAGGCACTAAATATAGCTGATTTATAAAACTAAGATGTTGCAAATTATGCTGTTTTGCATTATATTGTTTATTCTTGCCAATTTATAGAAAGGATTAATATATGAAACATGATGTAGCAGATTTATCGTTGGCAGTAATGGGGAAAAAACGTATTCTCTGGGCTGATAACGATATGCCGGTTTTGGCGTCGATTCGGGAGAGGTTCGCCAAAACCAAGCCGCTAAAAGGGAAAAAAGTTTCAGCTTGTCTGCACGTTACTGCAGAGACTGCAAATTTAGCGAGAACATTAAAGGCAGCCGGAGCTGAGCTTGTTCTTTGCGCTTCAAATCCGCTGAGTACCCAGGATGATGTAGCGGCTTCTTTAGTTAAAGATTTTAAGATAGCTGTATTCTCAATATGCGGCGAAAATCGCGCTACATATTACAAACATATCCACGCGGCTATTGACCATAAGCCTGTTATCACTTTCGATGACGGCGCTGACCTTGTCAACGAGCTGCATACGAGCAGAAAAAAAGACTCGCACCGAATCATCGCAAGTATGGAAGAAACAACGACAGGCGTAATCCGCCTTAGAGCCATGGCCAGCGAAGGCAAGCTGAAATTTCCTGTTATAGCGGTGAACGATGCTGCCACAAAACATTTATTCGATAATCGTTACGGCACGGGACAGTCAACAGTTGACGGAATTATCAGGGCTACGGATTTCCTTATGGCAGGTAAAAAAGTTGTCGTCGCAGGCTACGGCTGGTGTGGACGAGGCTTCGCAATGCGTGCCAGGGGAATGGGAGCAATTGTTATTGTTACTGAAATTGACGCGATAAAGGCACTTGAAGCGGCTATGGACGGCTTCTCGGTGATGCCTATGTCAGAAGCAGCGAAAGCAGGCGAATTGTTCCTGACTCTTACAGGCAATAAAAATGTTATAAGGGAAGAACATTTTCGCGTCATGAAAGACAGGGCGGTCGTTGCCAACAGCGGCCACTTCAACGTCGAGCTGGATATTCCCGCACTGAAAAAGCTGAGCAAAAAGGTAATACGAAACGTGCGTCATTGCGTCGATGAATATGTTCTTAAGAACAACAAACGTATTTATCTTCTTGCTGAAGGAAGACTTATTAATCTTGCCGCCGCCGAAGGACATCCTGCAAGTGTTATGGATATGAGTTTTGCGACTCAGGCTCTGCAGGCTGAATATGTGATCAAACATCAGGATAAATTGTCGGTGGCCGTCCATGATGTACCGCTGGAAATCGAGCAGCAGGTAAGCAAACTGAAGCTCAAATCAATGTCAATACAAATCGATAAGCTTACTGACGAGCAAATTGCTTATTTAGCCTCAAGCGGCGAAGGTACATAAATCGTGGACAGGGAAATACTAAATTCTAATCTAAAAATTCTAAACAAATTCAAATTACCGAATATTTAATGTTTTAAACATTTGATCTTTGTTCTTTTGATATTGTTTAGAAATTAGAATTTAGAGTTTAGAATTTTAAGACACGAGATTATGGAAAATAACCAGACAGAAAAGTGCTACTCTGCGAAGTTAGCTACGAAGCACGAGTCGCCGATTGTAGTTACGAAGTCATTTTTAACTTTCGGCCCGACTTTGCATTATAGCCACAAGAATGTCCAGAGATGCTGGTATCTTGCAATTATCGCATATGGTATAACATGTCTTTTCTGGTCGAAAATAGCAACCGGATCGTTTTTGTCGTTTGAAATCGAAGCGGTAGCAACACACGCATTCTGGCGTCTTGACCAGTCCCTTGTTACCGGTATTAGCATATTCGAATATCCCTGGCAGATTCTGGTTTTAGGGCTTTTGATGGGGATTTTAGCGATTGTACCTGTCTTGATATCACAGCTTATGAGCTTCGAGTACAGTTTGCCCCTTGTACTTGAAGTTGTTATTCTGGCTAATTTGCCCGGCTTTGCTATATGTTTACTGGTAAGCTGTTTCGCGGTTGCGTGCAGGCCGCTGCGTTTTCGCTCCCGTTTTATTGCTGTTGCACTTTGTGCATCTCCGCAATTAGCATACTGGATTTACTTCGGCGGTGCCAGGGGAGTCGAGCCTATCGAAATGGGTTTCTCGTTTATACCCTGGTTTGTCGCCTGGTTAGACAGCTTAATCATAGCTGGATTTGTTCTCGGTATCGGCCATTTTACCCGATACAAGCCCGGTCTTGTCTGGATTTTTACAACTATCACACTTGTTATTGCCGTTGTTGTATTCGAGAGTGCAATAGGTTTCGATGA
>CAYSHS010000013.1:0-21066 GCA_964430845.1 uncultured Pirellulales bacterium
CGAGTCGTAGTGGAAATCGGAAAGCTCAAGAACAAAACAGATAAACCTATTTACGCACCAGATAGAGAAAAGGCTGTTCTCGAACGAATAATCAAAGCCAATGAAGGTCCATTACCCGATAGGTGTCTCATCGCTATCTGGCGGGAATTAATGAGCGGCTCGTTCGTACTGGAAAGGCCGCTGCGAATCGGTTATCTCGGTCCAGGCGGAAGTTTCAGCCATACTGCTGCTATGTTAAAATTCGGACAAAGTGTCGAATATGAGCCACTAACGGATATTACAAGTATTTTCGAGGAAGTAAGCAAAAGTCACTGTGACCTTGGGCTTGTACCGGTGGAAAACTCAATGGGCGGCGGTGTAATAGAAACTCTCGATGCACTAATAGATTCGGATGTAAAAATCTGTGCTGAAGTCTTAATGGCAATTCATCAAAATCTTTTAGCAAATTGCCCTCTCGAACAAATCGAGGTAGTTTATTCGAAACCTGAAGTATTTGCTCAATGCCGCAAATGGCTTAGCTCGACGTTTAAAGGGGCACAAACTGTTGCGGTAGCATCGACAGCTAAAGCGGCACAAATGGCGGCCAATGAGCCTAAAGCGGCAGCGATAGGCTCTCGCATAGCGGCAGAGTTATATGGGCTAAAAGTTATTTGTGAAAATATCGAAGATAACGCGAATAATGTTACCAGGTTTCTTATAATCAGCAAAGAAGATGCAAAACGTACCGGCGAAGACAAGACCGCGATATTGTTCAGCACTGCTCATAAAGCAGGTGCACTGGCGGATGTTCTTGATATTTTTAAGAAATATAGTATAAATTTGACAAATATCGAATCAAGACCCAACAAGAAGAGGCAGCGGGAATACTATTTCTTTATGGATTTCCTGGGACACAGAACAGATAAAAAAATCCAGGACGCACTTGAAGAATCACGAAAATGCTGCCTTCAGCTTTCAATATTAGGCAGTTTTCCAAGAGCGACAGAACTGCTTTAAATAATAGTCAGGAGTTTATTATGAGAAAACCATTTGCAGCCGGAAACTGGAAAATGAATACAAACAGCCGGACAAGTGTGGAGCTTGCCCGAAGCATTGCAGACGGCTCATCAGAAACCGCCGGCCATGGTGTAACTGTTGCGGTTTGTCCGCCATTTATTTACCTGCAGGCAGTAGCCAAAACTCTTAACGGTTCAAGTGTCGCCATAGGCGCCCAGGACGTATATTTCGAGGCTGACGGCGCTTTTACAGGTGAGATAAGTGTCTCAATGCTGAAAGAAATCGGCTGTACATATTGTTTATGCGGCCATTCCGAACGCAGGCATGTAATAGGTGAGGCTGACGAGCTGATAAACAAAAAAGTCACTGCTGTAATAAATGGTGGCCTTTTACCTATATTATGTGTGGGTGAGCTGCTTGAGGAACGAAAAGCTCAGCAAACAAACGAAGTAGTTACCCGGCACATTCAAAAAGGTTTGGCGGGACTTAGCGCAGAAAAAATGGAAGCTGTTACCATAGCCTATGAGCCTGTCTGGGCGATTGGCACAGGTTTGACTGCAACTCCACAACAGGCTCAGGAAGTGCATAAATTTATCAGGAAGCTGATTGGTAAAATGTATAGTGAAAAACTGGCAAACGAAATTCGCATTCTTTACGGAGGCTCGGTAAAGCCATCCAATGCAGGAGAATTAATGGAACAGCCGGATGTCGATGGTTTGCTTGTCGGCGGGGCAAGCCTGAAAGCAGATGATTTTCTTGCAATTATACAGGCTTCGATACAATAATCTATAAGTGCATATATGAAACGTAAATCATTTTATTTTGAATATAGGGAACGGATATGAATGGTTTTCCATTATTGGCAGTAGGATTTTTTTTGAACCTGATCGCGGTTTTATTTATTATTTGCTGCATTTTGCTGATATTAATTATCCTGGTTCAGAAAGGCAAAGGCGGCGGTTTAAGCTCTGCATTCGGCGGCGGTATGGCCAGCGGGATTCTCGGCTCTAAAACAGGGGATTTTCTAACATGGGTGACAATTGTGTTTGTCGGAATAATGCTGACGCTTGCAGTAGTATTGGCGAAATACTACAAACCTGCTGCAAGTGTGCCTGGCTCTTCGGGCACAACTCAGACTCAACAACAGCCTGTAACTCCACCCAAAGAACCTGCGTCTGAAACCGATACTACAGGTCAAACAAATAATGATAACAACAGCCTGGCAATTCCTTCGGTGCCATTGGCCACTGAAGTGCCGGAAACACCTGCTCAAAGTAGTGGGACTACCGAAGAAAGCTCAGATGAGAGCGGCGATACGAACTTGCCTGGCAATTAAAAAAATAATTTACTGCGTGTAAGTTACCGGGCGAAAAATTTCGGGAAATTTCCTGGAAAAAGCAAATTATGATAAAAAGTATGACTGGTTATGGTCAGGCACAAGGCGATATTAACAGCGTTAGTTACGCTGTTGAAATCAAAACTGTCAACAATCGATATTTGAAGATAACTATTAAATTGCCTGATTTACTTTCTTTTCTTGAGGAAGAGATCGACAAGCTCCTGCGGAATAATCTTTCTCGCGGCACAGTCAACTACGTTCTCAGGCTCAAAGATATATCAGCAAACTCGCTCTTCGAAATAGACGAAAAAGCGCTGCAGATGGTTGCAAAGAAACTCAAAAAAGCCGGTTTAGCCGCTGATGTTGAAGGTTCATTCGATATCAGCAACCTTTTAAATCTTCCCGGAATTGTGCGAACCAGCTCGCCTGATAATGAAGAATCCGAGCTTATCAGGGAAAAAGTTCTTGAAATCAGCAGGCAGGCACTCGAGCAGCTAAAAGAGATGCGGGCTGCCGAAGGCAGTTTCCTCGAAGCCGATTTGAAGAAACACTGTGATGCAATAGAAAATGACCTGAAACAAATAAGTACCAGAAGCTCTGTTGTCATCCATGAATATTCGAAAAAGCTCAAACAACGGGCAGATACGCTTCTGGCTGAAGCGAAGCTCGAGCTGGATGCAGAGACACTTGCACGGGAAGTAGCGGTTTTTGCAGACAGGTCGGACATCTCCGAAGAAATAGCCAGGCTGGATTCACATTTGCGGCAGTTTATACAATTTTGCCAGTCGAGCGAGCAGGCTGGGAGGAGGCTGGATTTTATCAGCCAGGAAATGCTCAGAGAAGCCAATACGATAGCCAGCAAATCCTCGGATGGTGAAATCACAAGCTGTGTAGTAGATATAAAATGCTGGATAGAAAGAATTAAAGAACAAATTCAGAACGTAGAATAGTCGGAAAACATATTATTATTTTCTACTGATTTTAGCAAAATTTACAGGAATGAATAAAACAAACTTCAAAAAGGGACATGTAATAATAATAAGCGGCCCATCAGGTGTAGGCAAAAGTACTATCAGTAAACAAATAGTCGAACGCCTGGATAACACCTGCCTGAGTGTCTCTGTTACTACAAGGCCAAAAAGTGAAACAGAAAAAGACGGTAAAGATTATTGGTTTATCTCGAAAGAAGAATTCCAGGACCGAATCGATAAGGGAATGCTGCTGGAATATGCCGACGTGTTCGGTAATATGTATGGAACACCTAAAGACAAAGTTGATGAAATACTCAAAGAAGGCAAATCCGTCATTTTAGAAATAGATGTCCAGGGCGCCAGGCAGGTCAAAACAGTTTACCCGGATGCTGTAATGATTTTTATTTTGCCCCCGAGCGCGAAAGTTCTTGCTGAACGAATAGAGACCCGCGGCAGAGACACTGCCAGGGCAGTAGAGTTAAGACTGGACGGGGCAAACACTGAAATTGCTGCCGCATGGCAATATTACGAATACATGGTTGTAAATGAAGATTTGCAGCAGGCGATAAAAGAGTGTGTACAAATCATAAAACAGGCAAGGTCAGAAGATTCAAAACCTGAAAAATCAAAGATCGAATAAAATAGAAATATTGAAAGAAAAAATAAGTAAATTTTAAGTAAGAGATAAAAAGATGATAGATGAGCTTAAAAGTGATGAAATAATTAAAAAAGTAGGTGGCAGGTTTAAATTAACTGCGCTGGTTCAAAGACGTCTTGGCGAGCTTATGCAGGGAGCGAGACCTTTGATTGAAGATGTCGAGGGTAAAACTATAATGGAAATTGTTATCCAGGAAATCCTGCGCGACAAAATCGCTGCTGACGAAAGTAAATCTTCCCAAACCAGCAGGACTGTAGATAAGATTTAATCTACCTGTGTCATTCATATAAAAACAGGAATCCATTGCTACGATGTTATAAATGGATATCTGCTTATACAGTTAGAACAGATGGAATCGTTTAGTTTTTGTTAAATTACGATATGCTTTCAGATAAAAATATTTTACTTGGTGTTGCGGGTGGAATTGCCGCTTATAAGGCAGTTGATTTGGCCAGTAAACTTACCGCCGCAGGCGCTAACGT
Source organism: uncultured Pirellulales bacterium (assembly GCA_964430845.1). Classification (GTDB taxonomy): domain Bacteria; phylum Planctomycetota; class Phycisphaerae; order Sedimentisphaerales; family Anaerobacaceae; genus JAFGPS01. Next base: position 4,447 of record CAYSHS010000013.1, read on the forward strand.
TAAAACTGTAATGACTCAGAACGCCTGCAGGTTTGTTGGACCGATAAGCTTCGAAGGTGTAACAGGCTCGGCAGTTTTCACCTCGATGTGGACTTCCCCTGAAGAACATAAAATAGGTCACATTGCTTTAGCAGACTGGGCAAATATTGTCATTGTTGCGCCGGCTTCAGCGAATATCATTGCAAAGATTGCAAACGGAATATGCGACGACCTGCTTAGTACAGTTCTTTGTGCCTGCTGGACTCTGGCTTCTCATGGTAAAGCGATTTTGGCGCCCGCAATGAATAATAAGATGTGGTCAAATCCGGCTGTGCAGAAAAATATTGAAACAGTTAAGAATATGGGTTTTCGACTGGCAGGCCCTGCAGAAGGAAGACTCGCATGCGGAGCACAGGGTTCCGGAAGAATGTCGGAGCCGCAGGAAATACTGGAAGCAATTAAAAAAATCGCCGTTTTGTCATCCTGAGGCGGAGCCGAACGGTCTGGCCGGTGAATATTAATGTTTGAATTTCAAGTTTTGAAAAATGCGAATCTTAATCACAGCAGGCGGAACGAGGGAATATATTGACCCTGTACGATTTATATCCAATGCAAGCAGCGGCAGGATGGGATATGAGCTGGCACATGCGTCGATAAAGGCCGGACATAAAGTAACACTCGTTACAACTGTCGTTCGTGAATCACCTCTCGTAAATCAGGCAAAAATTGTTAAAGTAGAGAGCGCATCTGAAATGTTCGAGGCAGTCAAAAAATATTTCGAGAATTGTGATGGTTTGATTATGGCCGCCGCTGTCGCAGATTATAAACCGGATAAAAAATCGAAAGTGAAGATAAAAAAACAGAAGAGCGAGCTGACAATAAAATTAAAACCAACTCCAGACATTCTCAAATGGGCGGGGCATAATAAAAACTCGGAACTCAAACCCCGAAGGCGTTTAGTTGTCGGCTTTGCCTTAGAAGACAAAAACATCCTGGAAAATGCTGAAAAAAAACTGAAAGAAAAAAATCTTGATATGATAATTGCAAACAGCATCTCAGCTATCGGTAATGAGAAGTCAACTGCTTATATAAAAACACCTGATGCCGCCTGGCAAATAATCAAAAATGCAACCAAAGCTTCGATAGCTAAAAAAATAATTTATTTAATGACGGGTTCAACAGATCGCGTTGTAAAATAAGAACTTCCAATTTATCCAGCCGGTCATAATTGTTGCCTGTATTCAGATAGAGTCTTTCATGTCTTTGACTTTTTGCCAGAAAAGCTCGGTTAAATCTTTTATTCCTGAGCCTGTTACAGCGGAAATCGGGTGAATGGGCAGACGGAGTTTTTCTTCGAGATTTTTTAAGGCCTTCCCTTCCGGGTCAAGATCGACTTTGTTGGCGATTATAACTTCCGGTTTTTGCGAGAGTGCTTTACTGTGTTTTTCCAGTTCGTTTCGGATTGTTTTATAATTTTTAGAAGGATCAGAGCCATCTATCGGCATAATATCAATTATATGAGCAAGTATTTTCGTTCTTTCGATGTGTTTGAGAAAGTCATGGCCTAGCCCCGCTCCTTCGTGTGCACCTTCTATAAGTCCCGGTATATCCGCAAGGACGTAGCGTCGAAAGCCGCTCAGTTCGACAATGCCGAGAACAGGCTCGATTGTAGTAAATGGATAATCGGCGATTTTCGGTCTCGCCTGCGAGCAGCGAGAGATGAGCGTGCTTTTTCCTGCATTAGGCAGACCCACAAGACCAACATCAGCGATGAGTTTCAGCTCGAGCTTGATATTTCTTTCCTGGCCCTGCTTTCCCGGTGTGGAATATCGCGGCGTCTGGTTGGTTGCGGTTGCAAATGCTTTGTTGCCTTTTCCGCCTTTTCCACCGCGGCAGACGCACACTTTCAATCCAATTTCATTTAGGTCCTTGAGCATAATATCCAGGTCGGCATCATGGATAAGAGTTCCGGGGGGAACTTTTATGATAAGGTCGTCGCCATCTGCGCCGTGCTTGTTGCTGCCGGAGCCTGGCTGACCATTTTTAGCCTGCCAGTGATGCTTGCCTGCAAAATCGAGCAGTGTATCGACATTTTCTACTACCTGGAAATAGACATCACCTCCATTGCCGCCGTCACCTCCGTCTGGACCGCCTTTTGGAATGTACTTTTCCCTGCGAAAGCTGACACAGCCGCTGCCGCCGTCGCCTGCCTTGACCCAGATTTTTGCCTGATCTATAAACATAAAAAAAGGATGGTTTGTGACCATCCTGATATTGTTTTGGTTATTTTATTTGTGTTAAACAACGTTGATTTTCCGGCCCTGGAACTGGACCTGTCCGTCTGTCGTGGCAAAGAGGGTATAATCTCTGCCCATGCCAACGTTATTGCCGGGAAAGAATTTCGTTCCGCATTGACGTACGATAATCGAGCCTGCCGTAACTGACTGACCGCCATACAGCTTGATACCTCTATATTGTGCATTGCTGTCTCTGCCGTTCCTGGTCGAGCCTTGTCCTTTTTTATGTGCCATAACAAGTTACCTTAAAATCGTGTTAACCTGAAACCTTATTTCTAACAAGCCCTTGATGTTAGCTCTTTTTTCCGGTTATGTCCAGAAGAAATTTGCCAAATCTTAAAAAAATACATAACAACCTGCGTTTTCAAGCTGTTTTTGGGATTTTAGACAAGTCCATTCTTAAGCATATAATATATTTCGTTTACACGAACGTCTTTTTTGAATTCCGAAATCGTAGTGTTTTCGTCTATTGTAAGATATTCGATATCTGCCATTTCAGCAAAATCCTGCATATGATCTGCATTCAGTGCCATGCTGAAGCCGGTATGGTGAGCACCTCCGCCGAGAATCCAGGCGGCAGCCGCTGTTTTCAGGTCAGGCTCAGGCTGCCAGAGAACCCTTGCGACAGGCAATTTCGGTAAATCCGCTTCCGGCTTGACCACTTTGCAGGGATTGATTAGCATTCTGAAACGATTACCCATATCCATCACAGAGACGTTGATACCATTGCCCTGGGGAACGTTGAATACCAGTCTTGGCGGGTCTGCTTTTCCGCCTATGCCGAGAGGATGTACTTCGAGAGAAGACTTGCCGCTTGCAATTGTAGGACATACCTCAAGCATGTGTGCTCCGAGGACTTTCATGCCTTTTGGATCCAGATGATAGGTATAATCTTCCATAAAAGAAGTACCGCCTTTCATGTCGGCTGCCATAACTTTCATAGCACGAACCAATGCGGCAGTCTTCCAGTCACCTTCTGCACCGAAACCATATCCATCAGCCATTAATCTTTGTACAGGAAGACCCGGCAATTGAATCAGGCCATGCAAATCCTCGAAAGTAGTGGTAAAGGCCTTAAAGCCGCCGTTTTTCAGGAACGCTCTCATGCCAACCTCTATTTTCGCTGATTCACGAACATTATCCAGTTGCTCTTTCGAAAGGTTCATCTTATAAATTTTTTTGTATTCATCCATCATCTCGTCAACCTGGGCGTCTTTAGTTTTCTCAATGGCGGCAACAAGGTCACCGACACCATATCCATTGACGGAATAACCGAACTTTTTCTGTGCTTCGACTTTATCACCTTCTGTAACTGCGACTTCTCGCATATTGTCACCGAAGCGAGCTACTTTCATTCCCTGCCAGTCATTCCATGCACACGCGGCACGCATCCAGATATCAAGCTTACTTATGACTTCATCATCTTTCCAGTGCCCGACAATAACCTTGCGGTTTTTCCGCATTCGGCTGAATATAAACCCGAATTCACGGCCTCCATGAGCAGATTGATTCAGATTCATAAAATCCATATCGATGCTTGCCCATGGAATATCACGATTGAACTGAGTATGCAGGTGGACAAAAGGCTTTTTAAGAATGCTCAAGCCCGCAATCCACATTTTGGCGGGACTGAATGTGTGCATCCAGGTAATCAGACCCACGCATTTTGACGAGGTGTTTGCTTTTACGCAAATATCAGTAATTTTATCCGGTGTTGTCACTACCGGCTTAAAAACAACCTGGCATGGAATTTTGGCTGAATCGTTCAGGTAATGTGCTATCTTACTCGAGTCTTCATCTACCTGTTTCAGCGTTTCTTTTCCATATAAGTGCTGGCTTCCTGTTATAAACCACACTTCAAAGTCTTTAAGATTAATCATCTCTATTCTCCTTTTTATTTTTGTCCGTAATATGCGTTTTTTCCGTGCTTACGAAAATAATGTTTGTCCAAAAGCACATCGTTTATTTGATTCTGGTTCGGATTTATTGTTATAGTTCCAAGAGCAGTCATAGCGATTTGCTCTAAAATGACGCTTGATTCGACTGCGGCTGCGGGACTGGCACCCCATGTAAATGGGCCGTGATTGGCTACAAGAACTGCGGGCATTTGCATAGGATCGATTTTGCTGAATCGCTTTACAATTGCCTTGCCTGTATTTAATTCATAATTCTTTTTGATTTGTTCATCGGTCATTGGCTCCGTGACAGGAATCTCGCCATAAAAATAATCAGCGGCAGTAGTGCCGAAACACGGAATTTCCAAACAGGCCTGTGCCCATATCGTTGCGTATGGCGAATGAGTATGGCATATTCCGCCGACAGACTTAAATTTTTTGTATAGCTCAATATGTGTCGGAGTATCCGATGATGGCTTGAGAGCTCCTTCGACTATATTTCCCTTCAGGTCGAGCACTACGATTTTTTTCGGTGTCAGCTTTTCATAGGCGACACCACTTGGTTTTATAGCTATAACACCCTTATCCCTGTCGATGCCGCTTACATTTCCCCAGCTATATATTATGAGCCTTCGCCTTTGCAGCTCGATATTCGCATCACAAACCGCTTTTTTCAATTTATCATACATAATACTTTTCACGAATTAACTGTTTCTTTTATTTTAAGCAGGTCCTTCATGACATTTGCCATCTTGCCGGAAAAGCTTTCCAGACCGAAAGCGTCATGGAGCTGTTTATAAAGTACGTAAAGCTTTTTATAAACCTCATGATTTTCGGCAATCGGCTTATATGTTACATCCTTGATGCCGCACATTGCAGCCTGTGCCGTATCATAATCGGGATGTGCGTCTCCCGCCACTGCTGCTGCGACGGCGGAGCCTAACGCACAAGTCTGAGCCGAGCGCGAAACTTTCATCTCCCGCCCGGTGACGTCTGCATAGATTTGCATGAGCATAGCATTCTTCTCTGCGATACCGCCGCAATTGACTACTTCGCTGATTTTGACACCATATTCTTCAAAACGATTAATAATAGCCAATGCACCAAAAGCAGTAGCTTCGATAAGCGTACGGTAAATTTCTTCCGGCCTGGTATGCAGAGTTTGTCCTAAAAGAAGACCTGTAAGTCTCTGATCAACGAGAATTGTTCTATTACCATTATTCCAGTCAAGAGCAAGTAAACCAGATTGACCCGGTTTTAGTTTTGCGGCCTTTTCAGTAAGAGCCAGGTGCGAACCAGCTTCTTTTCCTCCGGGCTGGATGTAATTTACAAACCAGTTAAAGATATCCCCAACCGCAGACTGGCCGGCTTCGAGTCCATAGCAATCAGGTAAAATAGAGCCTTCGACAATACCACAGATGCCCGGAATGTCGGGAAGCTTTGTACTTGTCGGAGCAACAACCATATCGCAGGTGCTGGTACCAATGATTTTTACGAGCACACCAGGCTTTATTCCGGAACCAACAGCGCCAAGATGCGCGTCAAACGCGCCCATCGCTACCGGGATACCAGTAGTAAGACCAAGCTTTTTGGCCCATTGTTCTGTAAGGTTACCGGCAGCCTGATCTATTGCATATGTAGCGTTGCCCAAAGTCTTGCGTAAATTACCCAGTTTGGGATCAAGCTTTGCCAGAAATGCTGCATCAGGATAACCTCCCCACGCATCGTTAAACATCGCCTTATGCCCTGCGGCACAACGACAGCGTTTTAACCTGTCGGGATAGTCGGTCCCTGTCAAAATCGCAGGAATCCAGTCTGCATGCTCTATCCAGGTATAAGCAGCGTCATAGACTTTCGGTGCTGCCCTTAGACAATGCAGTACTTTACTGAAAAACCACTCCGATGAGTAGGTTCCGCCGCACTTAGCGAGATATTCAGGATGCTCTTTTTTAGCCAGTTCAGTAATTTCCGCCGCCTCTGCGTGACCTGTATGATCTTTCCAGAGCCAGGCGTGAGCATTAGGATTATTTTTGAACGCATCCAGCATTGCCAGTGGTGTCCCATTCTTATCTACCGGCAGCGGCGTTGAGCCTGTAGTATCAACGCCTATTCCCACGATATCCTTTGGATTGAATTTAGGCTCAACCTTTTTTGCCTCAGCAATCGCACCGGCTATAGTAACTTCTATACCTTTGAGATAGTCGGCGGGATTTTGTCGAGCAACATTATGGTCACTCGAATCGAGAATAATCCCTGCTTGTCCTGTCTCGTATTCATAAATGCACGTGCCCAGCTCTCGACCATTCGATGTATCGACAATCAGACATCGTACCGAATTAGTTCCATAATCCAGACCGATAGTAAATGACATTTACTTAACCTCACTCTCTATAAATTAATTTTCATTCTCACACACCAAAGACATCTACAGTAATTAGCCACGGAAATACAAATACGCGGCAAGAATCGCAGCCAAAACAGCACAGGAAGCAATTACATCCCATCTATTCCAGCTCAGTCTTGACTGGCGACGATCTTCAGCAGTAAGTGTTCCATAAGTCAAACCTTGTATCTTTTCGTATGCAGGCTCATTCGTTGCATAACTTACGAGTATCATTACTCCTATACATACCAGGAAGATCACAAGACTATAATACTGGAAGTACATGTTATTGATAATCCAGAAGAAGGAGCCTTCAGTATACCCATTCTCCAGGCCGAAGAGTTTTAGCTTTACAGGTGTATCTATCGCAAGCCTGAAAAGACCAAGAGCAAAGCCAACTATTAGTGCCCACAAGCAGCCTTTGGCGTTCAGTCGTTTGTTGAAAACGCCCAGGAAAAAAACAACGAAAATTGGCGGAGCCAGGTACGACTGAATACCCTGCAAATAGTCATATAATCCCTTGCCGCCTCTAATTACAGGTATCCATGCTAAACCTATACCGACCATAACGATTGTAGCTACACGGCCAACCCAAACAACATGTTGCTGGGAAGCTTTCGGATGTAATTTTGAATAAAAGTCAATTGTGAACAACGCCGCTGAAGCATTGAATGCACCTGCCAGAGAGCTCATCAGAGCAGCAAGCAAACCAGCTACGACTATTCCACGAATGCCGATAGGAAGTACTTCTGCAACGAGCTTGGGAAAGGCTTCCTGGGCGTTGTCGCGAATCAGGTTCGCCCGAATTGGTTCGGCGCCCTGAAAGAAAGTCTCCGTCAAAGCAGCATTCGGATGATTCTGACTTGTAGCCAGTGCAAAAGCAATCATTCCGGGGATAATAAAGATGAAGACCGGTAACAATTTCAACGCAGCCGAACAAATCGAGCCACGACGAGCAACCTGTTCGTTCTTAGCGCCTAAGACACGCTGAACGATGTACTGGTCTGTACACCAGTACCATAAACCAATAATCGGGGCACAGAAAAGCATACCAATCCATGGATAATTATCATTGAAATACCAGGCCATTTTACCTGTTTTGATTGTTTCTCCGGCAACGTTGATGGTCGTGGTTACATCTTTGACCGGAGCCCAGGTAGCTGCGACACCCTTTGGTACCAGCGGCTTCCAGAGATTAAACATGTCTGAGCCAGCCCAGTGTCGTAGTTCAGTCCAGCCCTCACCTATCGTACCGCCACCAGAAAGAGCTTTGAGACCCCAGATTGTAACGCAGGCGGAGCCAACCACAAGCACTACTGTTTGAATAGCCGATGTATAAGCAACCGCTCTCATGCCGCCCATTACTGTATAGAGACCTGTCAGCACAATCACAGCGATTGAACCTATCCAGAAGCTATCAAGACCCATAAAACTTGCCTCTGGAACCATGACCTTAAAGACTACGCCGCCGGCAAAAATACCTACAGCCAGTTTTGTAAGAACATAGGCGACTAACGATATGAGAGAAAGCACTGTGCGATTGACTGGTGAAAAACGTCTTTCAAGAAATTCCGGCATTGTAAAGACCTGTGACCGCATATAAAACGGGACAAGAACCCAGGCCAAAACCAGAAGACACCAGGCATGCAACTCATAGTGAGCCATGGCGACGCCATCTGTTGCTCCCGAACCCGCTAAACCAACAAGATGCTCGGAACCGATGTTTGATGAAAAAACCGCCGCACCAATAACCCACCATCCAAGATTACGACCGGCCAGGAAATACTCGGTAGTGTTCTGTGATTTCCTTTCCTTGAGATAGGCCCACCATGCGATTCCAAAAACAACCGCGAAGTAACCTGCTATAATAAGCCAGTCAACTACATGTAACGCCGTCATATCTGCTCCTTTCCATAGAGATTAGAAATATGGTATATACTGAAAAAACAAGATTATTTTGTTGAGAACTTATATATTGTCGTTGATTTGTAGGTCTGTTTCGGACGAAGAGTAGTGGTCGGCCACTTATCCTTGTTAGGTGAATCAGGGTAATGCTGGCTTTCCAGGCACAAAGCAGCGTGTTTTTGATAAGTCCAGCCGCCTTTGCCTGTTATAGTTCCATCGAGGAAGTTACCTGAATAAAATTGAAGACCAGGCTCCGTAGTCCAGACTTCCATATCACGTCCGGTAGATGGATCATAGACTTCCGCAGCAAGTGCCAATTTATTCCATTTCTTATTCAAAACAAAGTTATGGTCATAGCCAGGACCATACTTAATTTGCTGGTTATCGGCGTCGATGTCTTTTCCAATAGCTTTTGCTGTACGAAAATCAAATGGTGTACCGGCTACCGGAAGCATTTCACCAGTCGGGATAAGCCCACTATCAACGGGTGTGAATTTATCAGCGTTAATCATCAGCTTCTCGCCGAGAATGTCACCTTTACCTGAGAGATTGAAATACCCATGAGAAGTCAGATTCACTACCGTTGGTTTGTCTGTTTTAGCTGTATATTCGATTTTTAACTCGTTATCGTTTGTCCAAAGATACTTTACAGTAACTTTTAGATTACCCGGATAGCCCTCTTCTCCATCTTTACTCAAGTAGGTCAGCTCCAGACCAGGAGCACCTTTTTCTGAGATTTCTTTGGCATCCCAAAGGACTTTGTCGAATCCGACATTTCCGCCGTGCAGATGGTTTTCACCATTGTTGGTAGCTAAAGTGTATGTCTTGCCGTCAAGTTTGAACGTGCCTTTACCAATTCTGTTTCCATATCTTCCGATAAGAGCACCAAAATAAGGGCCGTTGTTTTTAATGTATTGCTCGACCGAATCGTAGCCTAACATGACATCGCCTAAATTTCCGTTTTTATCAGGAACTTTCAACGAAACTATAATACCGCCGTAATTGGTTATCCTGACTTCGCAGCCGTTTTTGTTGACAAGTGTGTAAATATCAACATTTTTTCCGTCTGTAGTTTTACCAAATGACTCTTTTGTAATATTTACATTTTTTAAACCGTTCTGACAGCCTGTGAGTAAACCAAGACACAAAATTAAAAACCCAAGCCCCGAAATTACTATCAGGTTTGGGTTCTGTGGTTTATAGTCTGCTGTTTTTGTGACTCTAATCGCATGTTTCATACATAATCCTTTCTCAATTAAAAGCCTTGATGAATAGATCAGATCGATTGTTTAACCTGGTCGTTATTTATTAGCAGCCGGAATAGCCTAATTATATCTTACAAATGCTTCGGAATCCGCCTCTTTCTTTTGTGATAATTTCTACAAAGTCCTCATAATAGAATCTTCATAAAATTTAGATTTTAATAATAATAGTTGTTATACCGTCACGATTTTTCAGACTGTAAAAATAGATTTTATCTCAGTATATATGACATAAAAAAACTGTTTTGACAAGGATAAAAATCAAAAAAATCATTCCTTCAGGAAAAATTTAATAAATAGTTATTTCAGGAAATCTGGTTTTAGATGTAAAAATAGGCTAAATCGGCCAACAAACTATTGCATTTATGCGCGAATGTTTTATGCTAATAAGGAATTAAGGCCTCTCTTTTCGAGAAGTCTATGTAATTATTACCGGAATCAGGGCATGACTAAATATTTTGTTTTTTTTATATTTTTAATTTTTATTGTTTTTCAAATAAACGGCTGCTCTCCTCTGAAAGGTGAGCCTCGAATCGTTCAGCAGGTTCAAAAGGAGCCAAATGATATTCCTGCTCCGGAAAATGCATCGGAACAATCGCAGGATATATTAGAAAACCCTAAGAGCAACCTGTACATTTCTGCCAATGCGTTTCATGATAAATTTACGGAAATTTTAAAAAGCTATGTAAATGATAAAGGATTGGTCAATTACCAGGAGCTGCGCAGGAAACGTTTCGAGTTAAATAAATTATTGGATGAATTCAAAAATCTCGATCCCAACAAATATAAGAAGTGGTCGCCCGATGACAAGATGGCATTTTGGATTAATGTTTACAACCTGCAAAAAATCAAGGTCGTAACCGATAATTATCCCATTCAGTCATCACGCATTCTCCGGATTCTGTGGGGCCCGAACGATATCAGGCACATAGAAAGTGAAATATCTCAGCATAAATTCCTTGTTATGGACGAAGAGTTCACTTTCAGAAAAATAGAGGATCGTTTTTTCAAAAAAGACTTTCGTGACCCGCGAGTATTCCTGGCATTAACTGATGCGTGCCTGTCAAGTCCTCCTTTGCGAAATGAGCCTTATTATGGCGACAGGCTTGACGCACAGCTTGACGATCAGGCAAAAAAGCTCCTGTCCAGTCCGCTTGCGCTCAAAATTGACAGGGACAAGGGGAAGGTTTATTTATCAGCACTTTTAGAGCCGGGAAGATACGGAAAAGAATTTCTTAAAAAATATTCCATAGACAGAAAATTCAAGGATTTTATGCCTGAAGTAAGAGCAGTTTTAAATTTTGTTTCTAAATATGTTTCAAACCAGGACGTCTCATTTCTCGAAGTGGGAAACTATTCGGTGCATTACATGACGTATGACTGGACAATTAATGATAGTTCACGATAAGAGGTAAAAAACATGGCAAAAAAAGTAATTTCAGAAAAATCAAAACCAAACTCCGATTCTTATTTATTCACAAGCGAATCCGTAACAATGGGTCACCCCGACAAGGTATGTGATAATATATCCGATTCGATTCTCGATTCGATGCTCGCGCAGGATCCGACAAGCAGGGTAGCATGTGAAACACTCGTCACTACCGGCCTTGTCGTCGTCGCGGGCGAGATTACGACAAAAGCTATTGTAAATATTCCGGATGTTGTTCGAGATACGATTAAGAAAATCGGTTATACCGACCCGGCTATGGGTTTCGATTATGAAAATTGTGCAGTAATGGTAACTCTCGACAGGCAAAGCCCTGATATTTCGCAGGGTGTAACAGAAGGAACTGGACTTCATAAGGAACAGGGCGCAGGCGATCAGGGTATAATGTTCGGTTATGCCTGCAGGGAAACTCCGGAACTGATGCCTATGCCTATTCATCTTGCACACAAAATCACTACAAGACTGGAAAAACTTCGCCAGAACAAAAAACTTCCATGGCTCAGACCCGATGGAAAAAGCCAGGTAACAGTCGAATATGAAAATAACAAACCCAAACGAATTCATACAGTTGTCGTAGCAACACAGCATGATCCGAATGTAAAATACAGCACACTTCAAAAAGAAATCATAAAGCAGGTCGTCCTGCCCGTCTTGCCAAAAAAACTCGTCGATAAAAATATCATCTTCCACGTCAATCCGACAGGCAGATTCGTTATCGGCGGTCCGAAAGGTGACTGCGGCGTAACAGGTAGAAAAATCATAGTCGATACCTACGGCGGAAGAGGAAGTCACGGCGGCGGTGCTTTCAGCGGAAAAGACCCGACAAAAGTGGATCGTACTGCAAGTTACATGGCAAGACACATTGCGAAAAATATTGTCGCAGCCGGACTCGCCGACGCATGTGAAATCCAACTGTCTTATGCAATCGGTGTCGCTGATCCTATTTCAGTACATGTCGATACAGAAGGAACGGCAAAAATCAGCGAGCAGCAAATCAGCCAGTTAGTAAGAGAACATTTCCCGCTTACACCAAAAGCGATGATAAGTTACCTGAAACTTGCCAGACCGATTTTCGCTCAGACTTCACATGGCGGCCATTTTGGTCGAACAGGCGATGATTTCACATGGGAACAAACTAACAAGGCAAAAGCCTTGCGAAAAGCTGCCGGATTGTAAGCAAAATCTTTCAACCGAGTGCTCAGCCGGGTAGTGCAGTAAAATATTTTAAAAACTTTATATAAAATACTTCCTTTTGGTGTGTAATAAAGTAATGGAAGATAAGCTGCTTATCTGGAAATTTAAGCACGGCTCTCGCGAGGCCCTGCGGCGTATCTATGACAAGTATCATAGCCATTTGCTGAAAATCGCTATCGTGCTCACTGGCAACATCGACACGGCTGAGGATATTGTGCAGGAAGTTTTTGTCAACTTCACGCAAATCTCAAAACGTCTCGAACTGCACGGCAGCCTGAAAAGCTATCTCATTACAAGTGTCCTGAATGCAGTTCGCAATCTCAGACGCGACAGGAACAGGCACAATACAGATACACTTGACGAAACAGAACAAGTAGTGTCAATGACAAAGCGGCCGGACCAGTGGGCGATTTTAAGCGAGCAATTGGAAAAACTGAGCATTGCAATGATGAGTCTTCCTTACGAACAGAAAGAAGTCATTACTTTGCGAATGGAAGGTGATATACCTTTCCATAAAATAGCCGGATTGCAGAAAACTTCCATTAGTACAGTGAACGCCCGTTACCGGTACGGGATTGAAAAGTTGAGGTCTCAATTAAATAGCGAGGTGAAAGTATGAAACCTCCTGAGGACATTAAAAAATATTTTGAAAATGCAACCTTGAGTACGAATCAGGAAAAACACGAAGCTGTTTTCAAAAAAATTCTGAGTGCTCAAGAACAAACAAACAAACGAGAACCAGAATCCAATCAGATAAATTTAGGGAGATTTATTATGAAAAGTCCAATTTCAAAAATTGCAATCGCCGCGGTTGTTATCATCGCATGTACGCTCGGCTTGACCATGTTTGACAAAACAGCAAGTGTCGCGCTGGCAAGTGTATTGGCACAAATTGAAAAAATCAACTCATACATGTATGAAATGGATATGACTACAGAAGGCCAGGTCTTTGCAGATAGAACTGTTAACGTGAAAATGCACGGCACAACACTTTATTCTCATGAATATGGCTTGAAAACTATTATGGATATGAACGAACCTGAGCAAAATACTACTATACGTATGCGGCAGGAAATATATGTAATTCCAAAAGACAAAGTATTAATTCAAATAATGCCTGCCCAAAAAACATATATGCGTATGGAAGTCGATGATGATTATATAGAAAAGATTAAGGATCAAAGTTATGACCCGGGAAAGATAATCGGACAGGTTCTTTCATGTAAATACAATAGCCTGGGCCGTTCAACTATCGACGGCAAAACTGTGAAAGGATTTCAAACGAATGACCCGAACTATGCAGGAGGAATGTATAATACAGTTGATATTAAACTATGGGTGGACGTGAAAACACAATTACCTGTACAATTGGAAATGGATTTTCAGTTGGCAGGACAAACAAGTGCAAACATTTCAGGAGTTATAAATAACTTCCAATGGAATATACCTATAGATGCTTCTGAATTTGAGCCGGTAATTCCCGATGATTATAAATCAGCTACGAGCGGCTCTATTAAAATGCCTTCTAATACTGAAGAGGCAGCTATCGAGGGTTTAAAACTTTATGCAAACTTTTTTGGTGACTATCCAAAAGAAATGAATCTTATGACACTGATTTCTCAAATGTCAAAAATCACAGATGGTAATACCCCTGCGGCTATACAATTTCAGGAAGGATTAAAAGGCCTAAGTCAGGAAGAGAGAAGCCAGAAGCTCCTGGAAACTATGATGCCTATAGCAGGAGCGGCTCAGTTTTATATGCTTCTTGTCCAGGATCAAAAGAAACCGGCTTATTATGGTGATAGAGTTTCTCCCGGAGATTCGGATAATGTTTTAATGCGATGGAAAGAATCAGGTAATGATTACAGGGTAATCTTCGGTGATTTAAAAGCAGAAACAGTTACCTACGAAACTCTTGTCCAGCTTGAAAAAACTTTACCTGAAAAAGAAGAATCTGAAAACTGATTGACAAATTTTAAATATCTAAAACTGGTAAAAAAGGAGCCGGATTATAAAATGCGGCTCCTTTTTATTTTTACATTTTACAGATAACTTCTAATGACGAGTAAAATTCAAAAAGTCTCTACCTAATATTAGAATTTATTAACATAGCAGATATTGACTCTATTCATAAATAACATTATGATAACAATCTATGCTTAAGAATATCTCTATAATCGGTGATGGAGGAATGGGTACGGTACTTGGCATGTTACTGTGCGAGAAGAATCTCCACGTAAAAATGTGGGGCTACGACGAAAAGCAATTAATGCAAATAGCGGCGGCTGGTGAAAATATAAAATTCCTGCCGGGTTATAAGCTGCCTGCAAATCTCGAATTCGAGCCAGACGATAAACAAATAATGGCCGGAGCGGATTTGGTTATTTCCGCTGTACCATGCCAGTTTGTAAGAAGTATCTGGACAAGGCTGAAAAAACATACACCAAAGAACATCCCGATAGTTTCCGTTGCCAAAGGAATCGAAAATAAAACACTCCTGCGTCCCAGCCAGATTATCACTGAGGTACTCGAACTGAAAGATGCTAAAAGACTCGCAGTATTGAGCGGCCCGACAATCGCGGATGAGTTGGCAAGAAAGCTTCCTGCTACCGCCTGCGCAGCAGGAAGCAATGAGAAATTGATTGAGCAAATACAAACTACTTTCAGCACAAACTGGTTTAGGATATATACCAATACAGATATCGTCGGAGTGGAGTTAGCCGGGGCGATGAAAAATATCATCGCGATTGCCGCCGGTATCATAGACGGCATCAGAGCAGGTGACAATTGCAAAGCAGCTTTGGTAACGAGAGGACTCAATGAAATAACACATCTTGGTACGGTATGCGGCGCAAATCAGGAAACTTTTACAGGCTTGACGGGACTTGGTGACCTAGTGACAACATGCATTTCTCCGAGCGGTCGGAATCGTTCCTTCGGAGAGAAAATCGGTAAAGGGCAAACCGTCGAGCAGGCACAAAAATCAACTGAATCTGTTATCGAAGGAATAGCAACGTGTGAATCGGTCATCGAGCTTGCAAAACAGAAAGATGTCGAAATGCCTATTACTCAGGCGATTTATGAAGTCATATTCGAGAATAAACCTGTACATCAGGCTATCGATGAATTAATGAACAGGAAGCTTAAAGCTGAAGTATAGCAAAACAGGACACAGAATACAGGACACAGAAAACAGAATTTATGCAAAAGAAACAGTATGACATTTCAGTAATCAGGCCTCAGATGAATGCAAATCAGGTCACGCAGCGAGGTCATGGATTTTCACCTGAACGACTGGCGGCAATACGAAAAGGTCTGATTACCCTGCATACACTCGAACTGATGGCGCAAACTATTTATAAGTTTCAAATCACAAAAAAGCCAAGCGAGTTGAACCGCAAGCTGATCGCGGCGATGTGCAATGAAATGACACACTACCAGGATTTTCAGGTAAAACTATACGAATATAATTTTAAGCCGAGCATCTTTCGATCAGCATACTGGTTTGTAGGTTTTATTTTCGGCTTCACATCGAAAATTCGAGGTACAAAAACAATCCTTAAAACCGGTATCTGGGTAGAATCAAAAGCTGTGCATCATTACGGCGAGCTTTTATCAACAATTGAGTGGGACGATGAAACGAGAGCGGTTATCGAAAAGGACCAGGCCGACGAGGACAGCCATATCGAAACATGGAAAAAGCTGCTCGAATCAAACTCTTAGACGGCCGGAAATAAATAGAAAATATTTCTGTATCATACCAAAATATCATAAAATCGTTGAACATTTTTGAGTTTTGCGCATCTTTTATATGTCGGGATTGAAACATGAGCTCAGATAAGCAACTGATAGAACAATTATTGATACTTCGCTGCCAGATGGGCGATAACGAAGCGTTTGCTCAGCTTATCGAACGCTACGGCAGGGCACTGTATTATTTCATCAGCAAATTGATGGAAAACATTGAAATTGCAGAAGATATTTATCAGGAAACATGGCTGGCCGTAATAGAAAAGATTCACAGTCTCAGAGAAACCGATTCTTTTAACGCATGGCTATATCATATTGCAAGGAATAAAACATATCATCATCTTAGAAGAAAAAAACTGATACAAGAGACGAATGAAAATATAGTTGCTGAAAAAATTCTAAAAAAATATAAGAACCAGTTAAAACGTTTGAAAAAGTATGCCATCATAAGCTGGATAATAATTGCTATATATGCTTTAGGCGCACATAATTTAAAGGTATATTTTTT
>CAYSHS010000014.1:0-20167 GCA_964430845.1 uncultured Pirellulales bacterium
CGATAATGTATGCGCATCAAATGAAGCCGCTATTTGTACCGCTAATCGTCCTTCCTGTTTAGATGCTTCGTGACCCAGCGAATCGATATACATTATCGCAGGAACGTTAAAATCCTCAGGCGGAGAATTTTTTTGCACAAGCACTAACGCGGCTGTTGTTTGAAGCTGACCGGAATCGAATTCGATATGGACAAAATCGCCGTTAGTATTCGAGCGCTCATAGAAATCCTTTACCGCCGGACCGATTACACTGAGAAGCTCATAATCCCTGGGCAGAGCAAATCCTGCATCGAACAACTCTCCCTGCTCAGCTTTAAGATTTGCCTGGACTAATAATTCGACACGGTCGGTATTGATTCTTACAAGCTGGTCGAGACTGACCTTCGGAATTGTTTCAAGCCTCGAAAGCTGGATAGATAATGAGAAAGGCCTGTAAGGCCAGTAATAGCTGCTCGCTGCCTTTGCCCGATCAGATGATTCGTTCTGCGTATTGAGTGCAGCGTTGCGAGGCGCAGCACGCTGAACGCCGAACGCAGAACTACTCATCTGGTCACTACCTATTGTTGTTCTTCGTCCACCGACTACTTCGGTGACTTTTACGCCCATTCCCCCCGCCGAGTACAGGGTCACTTTGCCGCTCTCGCGGCTTATGTCACCTGCCCTGACAAGCTCAAACTCCTCTGACTTGTCGAGGGCTGGAATAGCACTTAGCCATTTGACATTCAATTCATACTGTTTTTTCGCTGGCCTGTGAAGACGTGCTTCTATTATCTTAAACGATTTTCCATCGACAGTAGTATCACCCATCTGGCGATAATCCTGGAAGTTTGTTCCTTTCACATCGGTAAGTGTTGTCCCCTGCGGAACAAGAATTGTGAACCTGTCCCTCTCACCACCTGCAAAGGTGTAAGTAATTTTACTTACACCGATTATCGACCAGTGAAATGCGTAAACATCATGCTCGGAGTTTGCTGAAAGTGTGCCACTTGCCTGTCCTCCACCCAGTTTCGGGAGCCATCGCATCGACAGCTCACGTGACATTCCAAGCGCAACGGACCACTCGTTTCCTGCATTTGTCCGGCGTCTATGGACAGACGAATCAATTCCGTCAACTTCAAGCTCGAGTTCTTCCTGGGGTAAAATCACATTCATTACAGCCGCAGGCAATGGCGGCAGCGAAAACCTGATACTGCCCATTTGACCCAAATATTCAGGTTTTGCAACAGCTTTTATCTGTAATGTCCCTGAAGAATTACCGGGAAGCATTAAAATAATTCCCTTAGGCCCCGCCTGGAGCTGGGCGTTTCTTTGCCGATATGTGGCTTCTGTAATTGCCAAACCCGATACAGGCAGAGCGAGCGTCACCCAATCCTTGCCGAAAGTCCTTATATCAGCCGTCAAAACCATGCTAAGCTGCTCTTTTGTTATCGTGACATCATATTTTACATCAGCTAAGGAAATATCAGTGCCGGGCCTGGGCTGGTCAATAGGCTCCTGGGGATGCACACGGTTCCATAATTCCACAAAACGTGAATATGGAACAAGGACCTTATCCGAGCTGTCTGCTTTTTCAGGTGTTGTATCGTAAGGAACAATTAATCTTTCTGAGTTCTGAGTTCCGGGTGCTGAGTATTCTTTTTGTGCTGCCGAGCCGGTAGCAGTGAACAATAAGCATACAATAAACGTCAGAGATACAGTAACAGAACTATTACCCGCTATCCGGCCTGCGCGTATTAATATCCACTGGATTACAGGTAATATTATCATTAATAAAATTAACAAAAGTGTGCCCCAGAAAATCCCGTTTGTGAAAGACGTTATCGAAGGCCACCATACTGAAATGAAAGAAACTACAAGCAAGATGCCAAATAGAAAAGTAAAGCTTAGCTTCATTTTTTTCATAAGTAAAGCAATTCCAAATATTACCATTAATAAGAAGCCAAGAATCCAGTAGTGTTTCTGTTTGGATTGTTTTGTCAGACCTACAATCAGCTTTCCTGACCCTAACCCGGTAAACCTTGCAAGCTGTCCGGCGCCGGGAGTCGGAAGCAGATTCACGGGTAAAGTATAGCGACCTTCAGCAATAAGTGTTCCGGTTGCTCTCTGTTGTAATTCCTGCCAGCCTTGTGGGTATGTTACAATATCTGAGTATGGTATTCGAGCTTCATCGCCCTGAATGAGGATTTCTCCGGTTTGCCGGTCCATTCGTCGGTCTAACTCTACCTGTTGCTGCAGATAAGCTCTATCTCTTTCTTCGTCTGTTTGTTGTGTTCTTCGCGTTACTGTTGGTAATCCCTCTCCTCTACCTGCTGCTTGTGCAGGTTGCTGTGCTACTGGCTCTCCAACCGGCAGTCTTGCACCTCTGCGAGCACCTGTTTGATCATCAAGGCTATATACCGCGCCGCCGGAAAACTCATAATTATCACGTACACTTGAACCATCAGCGTCTATGCCGCCATAAACGCCAACATCAGATATTTCTCCTTTTCCTCCCTCTAAAGATATTCCTTGTGGTAAGTTTTTGGCTTGATGTCGGGCTTTGTTTAACAAAGATAATTGCAAAATTCCATGAAATCGAATCTTTTTGAGATAATTATACAAATTCAAAAAAGCCGGTCTTTGTCGGGTGATATTTTCAGTCTGCATATTTGTCTGCTGTGAAGTTATTTTATAATCAGGGGGTGGGACTACATTCCAGCTCAACTGGTTTATTTTAAGACCAGGCAATTCCACGCCGCCAAGTTTTGCGTTATCGAAAGACATGTCGCTCGGACTATAAGCATACACAATTTTCACATTTACATTACCGCCAGGCCTGCCGAGTGACACCTGGTAATCGCCTTCTGTGCTTCGCTGCGGCTTTGCCTGTCTGCCATCAATATTAAGTGACCAAAGCTGCGCTCCTTCAGGAAGGCGGAAAGTTAAAAACTGACGCGATGCGTTTGCAATTTGGAAATTCGCTTCCGTTTGCTGCCAAAGTTGAGCATCGAGATAAGTTGTTAAATTCGCCGATACTACCAGCGCCGATGGAATTTCATAGTTCGCGTGTACTGAAGTTTCGAGAGATACTGACGAATTCGTTCCCTCTGGCGCCATAGACGGTTCGAGCTGGTAAGCCGCAAGAATGCGGCTGGCCTGAACAGGCAGAGCGGGAAGGTCTATCGCATCTATTTCCCTTGCTCCGACAGGAGTGACTTCAAGCGCAAGCTCCTCGCTTGCCTGTATCGCTAAATGCTCATCTATCTGTCCATCACATACCGGCCTGATTAATGGAACATGAAACTTGTTTGCTGTAACAGAACGCTCATAATGTGCATTAATCACTACTCTGCCCAGTATCGAGCTGTCGAGGTTCAACTGCCAGATGTCATATTTTTGTGCAAGCTCTTCTGCAATTTTAAAAGGAAGTGAATCGGAAGCAACTATACTTTTCGAGCTTATTTGCACTGTCGGTGACGTAATACGGATTTCCCGCCCGATTGATTTGTCGGCAAGCATATACAATTTTTTGTCGGAAGCGCGGGAAATCGCATATATGATTTGCCAGTCACCGGAAAATTCTTCCGCCCGGACATTTACAAGGCCTGCAGAATCGCAAGATTGCCTGGGTTGTCTGCGTGATACTTCAAGTGCAATCTCACCCTTGGCAGGTACATTATAGCTGTAAGCATATTGTATCTGTCTTTGCATACCAAGCGTGACCATTCTCGCGACAGGGACCTCTTCAAGCTCTGTGGGAACATTCTTCGGAGCCGCATCCAGGTCACCCAGTGCCGAAACAGAAATATAGCCTGAAACAGTTTCGGCCTGCGATTCGATTAGAGGTATCGAAATCTGCCTGAGGCTCGCATTGCTGGGCCATTCCCAGTTTTTGGGCATATTCTGTAACACTATAGTGACATTTACAATTTTTTCAGGCTGGACGGGCTTCTTAAGCTCTATCCTGAGAAGCTCCCCGTCACCTTCTGTCTGTGTACGATAATCGAAGCCGGTTTGCTGCCGGTTTACCAGGATGCTCCTGATTTGCCACTGGTCTGACAGGCCGCGAAGAATGAATGTCACAGCGAAAAGCTCCCGCTCAACTGCGGTCACCTCAAAATCTCCGGTTAGTGTCACCTGCTGTGTCGAAACAACTATTTTTTGCTGCTCCTTAATGCTTCTTCGCAGGGTTACATCTTCCAAATCGAGATTCACCGACCAGTCTTTGCCCCAGTGAAAATACAGCCTGCCTCCCAAATTAACATCCAGTCCTGTAACCATAGCCGCTGCGGATATGTCCTCACGGCGAACCGCCTTTAGAGTTTCTCCCCGAACGCCGAGAGTTTCATCGGTATTAACCATCAGATAGCCTCGCTCTGCATCTGCATCGACAAGCTCTATACGCGGGCTAAGCCAGCTCTGATTTTTGCGAGGAGCGGCTGCCTGGATATGGAGAGCTGCTGCGCCAACCTTGGCTGAACCAAGACGCACTGTAAGAATCTGCGGTTCCTGCGAGTTTGCTTTATTCTCAACCGACCACTTCACCAAGTTCGGACATGTCACCTGCATTATAGTCCATTCGGAGGGCAGATGAAACTGCAGTTGTCTTACACCTCTTCGCAGCACCTGCACAGTGTAAAGACATTCGAGGCTCTGGTCTGTTGTTGTAAGCTTAACAGTCGTCGTTGATTCGCCCAAAAGAATCGCCTTGTCATCTTCCTGCCTGCCATTGCCCATCAGAACCACTGACAGCTTGTTTTGTCCGCCTACAATCAGCTCTGCTCTTGTTCTATCGGTCTGCTTATCATATATAGTCTCGGAAAGAGGAGAGGTAGAGTGTATTTCCATGTCACCAGGGGTAGTGAGTGTCATTGTTCCCGCCGTTGCTTCGGGTATCGAGATGCTGAACTGTGCGCCGCCGCTGGATAGCTCCTGAAGTTTCGTCTTTGCCTCGACTTCAAGAGAGTGAGTACCTTGAGAGGTGACTATTAAAACAAGCCTGCCCTGCTTGTCATAACCTAACGGCGCAGGCTTGTCGTCCAGCACAACACTATTCAAACCCAGATGGGCAAATCCAAGTGGAACCATTACAGGGTCTTTAGTCATGGTTATAACTTCCATCCTGGATGTCAAAGTGACGTTCTCATCCTGAATTTGCGTGGAATACAGGGCATTTGTTATTTGTCCCAACTTAAGACCTTCCTCCCCCAGTTCTTTAGCAGTTGAAAGAAGCGCCTCGAACTGCGCGCGTTCCATCAAAATCGCCTTGTTCGCAGGGTCAATCAATGCAGGCAAATCCTGGTACGGAACATAAATTTCAGGTTCCGTTTGCCCGGCGATGGCTGTCGTAACAACCATTACCAATAGCACAACTACAAGGACAATTAATTTGGAATATTTTGCAGCGTCAAATTTCTTAAACCATTTATTAAAGCATTTCATGAGTCTACTCCTGACGAAAGCTTCGATTATTTTTGTTCTTTTTTATCTTCAGACGATTTCTGGTCAGTCTTCAAGTCAGTTTGCTGTTTTGTTTCCCCCGGGGGGGTAACCTTTTTCTGGTTATTTTCTTTTATTGCCTTCTGCCTTCTTCGGGCAGCATTTTTTCTCAATTCAGGCATGTTCGCAAAACTCCATTGCCCTAACCATAAAAACAGAACAAGAGCAATTGGGAACCAGGCCGTTTTAAGAACTCGTATGACAAGAGTCGGATGGAACAGGTAAACAATGCCGGCTGCCAGTATTATGGCCAGAATTATCATAACCCGATTATTACCTGTAACTTTAAGCATGAAAATTCCGGCAATGATGATAGTCGCCCATACGAGTATGCTGAAAAGCTCTTTGCTCATCGCCAAAACAGATAACGATTCTGACCTTCCCTGGCGAATATAATCCTGAACCTGTCCCTGGCCGGCTAACTTGAAGCCAGCCTGTGGTAAATTTCTCTGACGAGATTGTTCCTGCATAAATGTATTGAGCATATATTGAGCCTGACCGCTGCTGATTTGCGAGAAAAGCCTGCTGTGTCCAAGATAATAATAACCATCAGGAATCCATACGCGCCAGAGTGTTTGCAATACGGGAATCTCTTTCGATAATGTCGGAGCTATGAGCTTCGAGGCGCGAGCATTATTAAGACTATATGAGATTTCGAGAATGAATTTCGAGACCTGCCCTGCCGATGGTGGAAGGCGTATAATGAATTCATTTGGAACAACGCCAACTTCTTTCGGAGCTTCATCGCCGTTAAGAAGAACAGCGGTAAGCTCGGCATTTTCAGGCAAAGTCACTGTGAGCCTGTCACCTTTGCTTGTAGCAAGGAAAAATGTCGCATGGGTATTGAGCATTCCATCCCGCGCAAGCACCTGTTCGATTACAGAGCCGTTTACAATAGTTGTAAAAACGGCAGCTTCCTTTTGTACTACTACAGGCAAGGTAAGTTTATAATCAGCAGTCGTATATTTAAACGCAAGTGAAGCAGATTGCCTGTGAGGTGTATAAGGTAAATCCTCAGAGTTGCCTGCATCACCAGGTGTTAAATTTTCAGTAACCGGCTGTGCAATAGCGAGCGTGTCGGCTTTTGTTACTGCGATATATCCAATCTGATCGGAGAGCTTGCCTGCTGCGAGAATAGGCGGGACTTCGACGTTTGTAGCATGGCCTATCTCACCCGCCTTGAATGTGCGACGCGTCTGAACCCGAAGCTGGTAACTATTATTCACTTTCGATTGTAATACAATTTTATAGTACGCCCATTCCTGCTGATTTTCGGAAGAATTATTTGCATCAGCTATTTGGTCCTGCGGCAGCTCGCTAATCCTGGGTTTTTCCTTTATATTTTGCCCTGTTATTTCAACACCCCCATCAGCAAATTGTACAGGCATTTTCAAATAAAATGTATCGACCGGAGCATAGCGTATCGTGTACATCACAATTGCTTCGTGCTCTATGGAGCCTTGCTGGATATTTACAAGCCTGTGTACAGTCGCGGAAATCTGTGTTGGTTTTACAGTAATATCGAACTTGCCTCCGGCAGGTGAATTAGTATCTATAACGCGAAACTCGAATGCCATAGCCGCAGCCAGGTCTGCGATTGAAGTCCATTGCTGGGCCTGTCTTAACGGTACAGGCTGTATCTGGCTCATTTGATTAACTTCCGGCTGTAACTGCTCTGCTGTTGCTAAAATAAGCTGTCCCTCGTACAACTGTAAATTATTCGGGTCAGGCTCAGGCAGCTTGAAGTCCACGCTTTCATCAGGTTTTGCGCGGTCAGCTTGTGCAGCCAGTCTTAACTCAAAATCGTCTATAGTTTCCCTTTTTAAGAGTATGTGAAGCTGGCGACTTTGTCCCTGGCCGATTAGCTGGTAGTCATCGACAAGATTTTCAGGACCAATAGATTCGACCTTCCATGGCTCGGGCAGATTCATATTAAGCTCGAAAATTCCTGTTTTCTCAACCTTGTAGCGAAGTTTTCCCTGTAGTTTGAGCTTGTCGGTATCGACTCCAAGCAGCCAGTTTTGATTAACTGAAATTCTGGGTAAAGTTGTTTCAATCGCTAATGTTGCACCATAATCTGATGTAATGAATCGATATGCAGTAACGCCTGCCAGAGCCTGCAAAATTCCGGGTAATTGCCCTGTATCGACCCTGGCAAGATTCGTTATATTCTCCACGTGGACAGTGCGGCGCGGTGAATATGTTATCCCGATTAAGCCGCTTTGCCTGAAAGCATCCTGAGTTACTATTGGTGTAAGCTGCATCTGAGCCTGCGATTCCTGTAAAAAACGCTCCATCTTGATATTCAGTGTGTACTGTTCTTTTACAGGTGAAAACAGTTCGACTTTCACTAATTGCCCTGTATTGGGTGTTTCGTTCAATGTAATATCCCAGCGTGCGATATTAGCACCATTAACGTCTGTTATCCTGAACTGAGCTGGCATCTGTATCGAAAAAGATTTTACTCCTCCCCTATGGATATTATAATGAAGCTGAACCTCGCTTCTGATTAGTGCCTCGTCAATGTGGATATGCTGAAACTGGTCGCAGATAATTACAGGTTCAAGCTCTTCAGCGGCCTGTGTTTTTGGCTTCCAGCTTAGTTTAATCTTCGAGACCGAGCCGAGAAAGGCCTGCAGCCTTGTAGCTGCAACTTCGTTAGCGTCAACCTGTGATGTAGTAGCTGCCAGCATCGGCTCTACATCTACTTTAAGGTTTTCTTCGGGTATTAAAAGGTCCATTGTTGTTATAGCCGCTGATGGGATGCTGTATTCCAGCACTGCCAAGCCTGGCTGGGTTTCAAGCTGGCGAACGAAATCCAGCTCCAGCACATACCTGCCTGTCCCCCTGACTGTGAAAATATACTGGCCATTGACGACTCTAAGCAAAGGCGAAATTTCTGTCCTGTTGGCTTTAGCTAATGTCGCTTTTGAGACAGCGACAGAGCCAAGACCAAGTGGAATATCTACCCAATCCCTACTGAGGATGTCAATTGTCAGCTCCAGCTTGATATTTGCTATCTCTCCATCGACTTTGCCATCGAATCGTGCAGTGCTGATCAGGTACTCGAACGGAGCCTGCGAAACTTCTGAAGGTTTGCCCTGTGCCGCTTCCCAGAGCTTCTGAAAGTCCCGATACGGCAGAAACACACCCTGCCCTTCGATCTCGAATACTTTTTTCAACTCCTCGTATGGCACATATACTTTAGCTGGTGCATTGCCTGTTTCGCTATTTTCACTCGATGCCGCGAGGCATTTTGATACAGGCAGAAAAATCAGGCTAAACAATAAGGTGATAATAAAATGTCTTGTATGCATGTTCTGCTCTCCTAAAAAATAGGCCATAGACAACAAGATACAGCATATTGCATATGGAGTGCGATTCTAATCGTCCAATAATGCTGTCTTTGCATCTTGATTCATTAATTCCGCGACTATTTCAATTTTTGTTTCCGCTATATATTTTTTTAATCTCAAAGATAATAATTCCTGATTCTAAGTGCAAATTGTGCAAACAGCAAATAAAAAGTCTTTCACAAAATATTTTTCTTCTTAAATTATCCCTCTGAAATGAGATATAACCAAGTAAAATAAGTGTAAAATGTCAGCAGGATTGTTTTACATTCTTTTTACAAATGCCTGGAAATATACACAAATTGATTAAAAAAACCTTTTCAAAGATTTCATACCTTGTAATGTAAGTGCTTTGGTTCTAATGTCTTATATGAATATTCTCTGTTTATTTATGATTCAAACTTTAAAAAATATTATCAATCTGACGTTTTATGCTTGCCTTTTTATACAAAGTGAGTCAAAATACATGATAAGGAGTTTAGAAAAGTTAAAAAACTTAAAGTTAGCACTCAAGACTTTAGGAACTGCATAAGGCAGTTAAATCTTTTTGCTATTATGCAGATATGGTTCAATTACATATAGAGTGGTACTGTAAAAAAATAAAATTCTAAACAGTGTAAGAGAATATAGCTTTCCAGTTCGTGCTTTATTTTTACACTGTTCAAGCTATTTTTAAGGAGATGGAGTGGTGGAGTGTGATGAAAAATGAAAGAACCAATCTAACTGAAATTAAATGGACACAGCCGATGACCATCAAGGAATTAGCACAGATTTTTGATGTACATCGCAACACATTATCGAAATGGCTAAAAGAGCAGGTCATTACCAATCGTCAATTATCTCCCCGAAGGTGGAAAATTGCCGAGTTTGAGATGCCAAAAGATTTTGACAGAAATAAATTGTCAAACTAACTTCGTGTGTCCAGTAACAGGCCAGACCGTAAGAGAAAAAACGGTTCATTATCTATAATACACAATATTGACTTATATTAAACATTATCGCACAATACATGACATCAATACTTCATTTTAGATGCAGTTTATATATTTCAATAATTTCGAGTATCTGTGGTCGGATATGAATCTTAAATTAAGTTAAGAATCAAAAATAAACATGATGTTTTTCGGAGTATGCCGATGACCTAAGGATGGGCAAAATGGGACAGGAAAAAAATAATATAGACATATCAAAAATAAAATGGTCTCATCCTATGGGCCTTAAAAGTTTATCGCAGATTTTTGATGTTCACCGCAACACTATGTCAAAATGGTTAAAAGACCAGACTATTTGCAACCGGCAATTGTCTGCAAGAAGATGGGAAGTAGCTATGTTCGAGATGCCCTACGATTTGTGTTCCGATGAAATTGAAATTGACTCTCCGGCTTTTAAGTGAATCCTTCTTCGACTGTCTCATTTAATTCTCCTTTCTGCTGAAAAATACGTAATGCTATGAAAAATTTTTCGACCTCGATATTCAAATTCATTCTTTCCCCGCGAAGCAATTTCAATGAAAAAATATTTATTGACGTTTTTGCAATATTTAACACCTATATCGACTAATATTGCTATATATTCAACGTCACAGCACATAAGCACTTTCCACAAAATGTTACAAGCATATTCGTAAGTAGTTAAAAACATATAAAAAATAATTGTACGTATTTATCGAATTAACTTAAAAAAGTGAATTTATTAAACGGGGTGTTAAATATCCTGAAGGCTTCCTTGTGCCTGTGAGGATTATTTCGTGAAAAAATGCAATAAAATAGATATAACTCAAATCAAATGGTCTCGCCCAATGAGTATTGAGGAATTATCACAAATATATAATGTCCACCGCAATACGATGTCAAAATGGCTAAAAGATCAGGTTATTTGCAATCGGCAGCTATCACCAAGGAGATGGCAGGTTGCCAAATATGAAATTCCAGATGTAGAAAACATAGAAATATTGAAATAAGCTCGATAAAGCACTTTACTATCTCTTAAAGTATTTTATTAAATACTATGGCACACCGGTATCTTGAAAAGTGTTAATAAGGAAGAAAATAAAATTCTTTAAGATTCATATGTTAAGTTTTATTTAATTTGAATATTTAACAGGTTAGGAACTTAAATTAGGAAAGGATTTCAATCATGAGAAATAGAATGAATTTGAAAATAATGTTCGCGATGTCGCTAATATTTTCAACATCAGCTTACCCAATTACAAAACCACCCAAAGAAACTCTCGAATCATTAGCAGGCTACTTGGTAGAAACCCAAAGAACCGTTGGAGCCTGGGGTGGATTTGATGAGTGGAACTATACAGGCCCGATAGTTGCAGGATTGGTACAGGCCTCTGAATTAACAAATAACAACAATTATAAAAATGCTTATAAAGAAGCTGCGGAACGCGGTGCAGAATTTATAATTCTGTTTTCAGGTCTGAACTTTTTGGGTGATGAAGCCTATTCAATAGCCAGGTTAGGTCAAGTTACAGGCAACCAGACTTACACAGATATTATACGTAACTTTTACGACGGGCTCGATACGCATGCCTATATTCAGGGCTACAACATGACAACTACTGAAAAAGCTGCCTTTTATATTTCTTTTCATGCTGTAGCGGCCAAAATTGTAAAAGCAAAAGACGCAGATATATGGCGAGAGGCTATTATTAACTATCTCTCACAAGTAGATGACGATATATCCTACTTTCCTGTAATGACACTTGGAGTTGCTACATGGGCACTGGCACAAACCGGACCAATGGATGATACGAGAATCGATCCTTTCGGCCTGGTCGGTCTTGAACGATGGAATGGTGTAACATTGCGGGATTTGCCGGATATTCTTGCTGCTCACCAGGTAGTTTCAGGCAATTATGCAAACTCTTTCTATGTCAGGTTTGACCATACATCACCGGGAGTCGGGTACTATGATTCCGGTTACACGGAAGATGCCATGTTCAGTCTGCTTGGCCTTATTTCTGCAAATAATTACAGAGAAGATGTTAATGATATTAATGATGTAAATGAATCCGATCCAAATTATATTCTCGTTCCTGGAGATGATGTAAATGATCCTGACGTGCAAAAATACCAACATCGTATTTGGAATTTCGATAAGCAAATTAAGGATGCAAGAGAAGCTCTTGCTCAGTCAGTTCATTATAGCGGCTCGACTTGCTGCCTGGTACAGGAACATATCTGGGATGGTTCCCAAATTTACTATTTCTTCGGGGGAGAATTGCTCGAGACCTATGACATGAAATATATTTATCCCCCCCAAGACGAAGAAGAAATAGAATAGAACAGAAAAGCAATAATAGGAATTAGTATTTTAATAC
The DNA here is from genome assembly GCA_964430845.1 of uncultured Pirellulales bacterium. GTDB lineage: Bacteria > Planctomycetota > Phycisphaerae > Sedimentisphaerales > Anaerobacaceae > JAFGPS01. The sequence continues at coordinate 12,163 of CAYSHS010000014.1, forward strand.
AGAAGGATATTAAAGTGCGAAAAAAAATGTTTATCAGCATCGTTTCTTTTCTATCGGCTATTGGATTTCTTCAATCGTTATCAACTGCTATGCCGATAAGTGAGGCAATTGAAAAAATTGCGAACAGGTTGCAGGATAAACAGTTAAAAACAGGGTTGTATGCAGGATGCTGGTCTAATGAATATGGTTTTACAGGCTCTTTAACTGCCGGAATGGCCAGTGCTTATAATCTTAATTGTAATGAAGTTTATAAAAGTTCCGCTGAGCTTGGGGGTAACAGTATATTTTTAATTTCCCAGGGTAGCTTTTTGGGAGATGAGTCATACGCGTTAACAATATTAAGTAAAAATTCAACTGATCCCAATAATAATCAATGGCGAAATGCCCTTGTTGATTTTTATAACGCAGTGAAATATAGCGAAGGTGGTACAGAAAATTATATACAATATATACAAGATATCTGCGTTGACCATTCTTACACAGTGCTATATCTGTCGCATTATGTGCTTGGTGCTTATTATGTTGATGCCAACGATAAAAAAATATGGAGGCAAGAGCTTATAAGTTTTCTTTCGCAAGTCAATGATACCAGTAATTACCCTGTTATGGCGTTGGGTGCGGCTTTATGGGCGCTATCAAAAACAGGCCCCTTGGATATTAATACACCCATTGAGCCTTCTTCGGGACAGGGGATTGCTTACTGGGATTCAAAAAATCTCTCGGACCTGCCCGGCCTTCTTATTACTCACCAGGTACAAAATGGCCAGACCGACGCAGGCAGTTTTTATTGGCAGTTCACTCATACACCAGGTAGTCCGCACGGTTATACAGAGGTTACTGTATTTGCCACTCTCGGACTGGCAGCCGCTTATGAGGCAAATCCTGATCCGAATCTCTATTTAGCTGTTATCAAAGCTCGTGAGGCATTAATTAACGGAATTAGTCCTGAAGGCAGAGTATATGAACTACTATCGCGTGAAGGTGTGGAAATGTATTTTTATGCAGGAGAAATGCTCGAGGCCCTGGTCGAGTCAATTTTGACGGGAGACATTGATAATGATGGGACTATAGGATTCGCTGATTTTAATATTCTTTATAACAACTGGGATGCAAATAATTGTAACCAGAATTGCTGGTGCAGCGGCGCTGACCTTAACAGGAATGGTAAAGTTGAAATTAATGATTTAGTGATATTTTGTGATAACTGGCTTCGGGAAGCAGGTTATGTGTCTGAAAACGGAAAGTTACAGGATGAATAGTAAAAGAAATTTAAGGAGAAAATTTATGAACTTGACTAAAAGAAAAAAAGTTAAATTGATTTTAATAATGGCCCTATTTACTCTTATGGTACTTGCTTGTTACAGTACCGTATCATATGCTGCATCGGGAACAAGCACCGGTCAGGACAATAATGGAAGCATATTAGACCCATTCAGTCTTAATATTATGATTATGACCTCGACAGATAACGGTTCGGGTGCGGTTGAAGTAAGACCCCCGGTAAGAATATCTGTCAGACCATCTGTGCGCAGTTATTTCCGACCACCGTTGACTTACTAATTTCAAAAAAAAGCTCAAATATCTATAAAGTAGATATTTAGTATGTAGGCAATTCAATTTCAGAAAGGTTCTGGTTTGAATATGACGGGGAGAGTCTATGCTTGTTCAGGTAATCATATTTGTTTTGTAAAATATGACGATCAAGAGCAAGAGTATGAGTTATCCTAAGTGTCAAACAAATATAATAATTTAATAAGACTTTAAGACTTTTTGTAGGAGATTACATCGTTGTAGTTTAAGGATAGAGGAGGCAGCTAAAGTGAACTTCGTGATAATCAAGAGTTATGCCAAAAAAAATGTCATAGGTAAGGTTTCTATACATGTTTTTATTACTTTTCTCGTTTCTTTATTTTTAAATGGATGCGATAATAAAGTAAAATCGCTCTCTGCAAATCAGTTACTTGAATTTGAAAATGCGAGTTCTGCCAGTCCGGCTTTGGATGTCGAACGTTTGTATGAAGCAAAAACAGACAGCAATCCTTATCGTGTTAAACCGCAGGAAGTTCTCGAGATAACAATGCCGGCCATATTACGGGTTGTTACTACAGATGAGCCTGTCAACACAAAACAGGATGATAAGTACATATGCAGAATTAACGAAAGCGGCAATATAACATTACCTGTAATCGGAGAGTTTGAAGCAGCCGGAAAAACTCTGGCACAAATCGAGACGGATATTATTGAAGCATATTACCCGAAATATATCCAGACCCAGCCTTCTGTTTTCGCAACTATTCTCGAATATAAAATGTTAAAAGTCTCTATCAGCGGAGCAGTTCAAAAGCCCGGAGTATATTCACTTCGAAGCGACCAAATGTCCCTGATTAGCCTTTTAATGGAGGCTGGAGGCATAATCGATGAAGGAGCCGCTGTTATTCAGATTATCCATTCTGGTGATTCAAAGGTTAAGGCTTCACAAAATGAAAAGAAATCTGAACCAATGAAAAATCAAATAACCGAAGCATCTTCATCTTATACTAATTCCAGAGATATCGAGGTTCAATTAAGTTTTAAACAGTCATCTGCACAAAACATGACGGGCATCTTAACTATAACACATGATAATGAAGTACTTCTTAATGAGAAAATGGATATTACAAACGAAATAGAAAGATTAGTTTTACTAAAACAGTTCTCATTAAAAGAGCCGAGAATTTCAATTATAGACGTAGAAGAAAAGCTCAGTGCTTTAGCAGAAATTATCAAACCGGAATCAATTAAATCAAGAGAAACAAATAGTGCATATGCCATTATTCTGAAAGAAATTGAAGATACTCGAAAAAAGAATCTTGCTTTAATAGAAACATCAATGGGACAAGAGCCAAATATTAGTAACTATGCGATGCAAACCGTTTTCATGCCGACAAAACTGACACAAAATAAGGGAAGAGCTCTTCACAATAGTGTCGGTGAAGCTGTAAACAGCAGTATATTTTCTAATGCTGCTTTATATTCTAACTTTAATATAACAAATACCGGCTCGAATTCAAATAATGAGAAAATGCTTAATGAAACATCAAATACAGACCGATACCAGGAAAATTCACTCAATGCTAATACGAATGAAATTCAGGATTCGGAATCTTTTATCCTTCCGGTTAAAGGATATAATATACCTTTTAAAGATGTTGTTTTGCAGGATGGTGACAAAATAATAGTAGAACGGCTTACACAGCCTCTATTTTCTGTAGTCGGACTTGTTAACAAGCCCGGAAATTTTGTTTATCCTCCGGATGCAAAATATAATCTTATGCAAGCCATAGCCTTTGCCGGAGGATTGGATCCAATTTCTGATCCTCGTTACGCCACAATTTATAGGTTAAAACCAGATGGTACTGTTTGTCATGCATCTTTCGAGCTAATTAATACTAAAAGCAAAGCGCAGCTCACGGAAGCTTTGAATACACCTATAAAACCAGGTGATATTGTTTCTGTGGAACATACCCTGCGAACACGTACAAATTTGTTCTTAGACAGAGTGTTAAGATTTAATATAGGTACATATTTCAATTTAAATGATGCCTGGCAGTAGTGAAAAAAAATCAATGTACCTGATTTCCTTGAAACAGGTAAAATAAAATGATAAGAAAAAATGAAACAAATAATATGTTTGATGGAAACAGCCTGCATCCCGGAGAACAAGCGCACGGGGAAGAATTAATCACCGAAAGCCTAATCAATATTCTCTGGAGAGGTCGCTGGTTTGTATTAATTTCTGTAATTACATGTTTAGCGCTCGCCTTTGTCTATGTTTCAAAAGCTACGCGTATTTTTACAAGCACATCGAGGATATATGTCGAGCAAAGCGGCCCGAAGATAATTGCAGATACGGAAACAGGTATAATGACCCAGTCCAAAAATTATCTTTACACACAGGCAGAGCTGCTCACATCCACGCCGATTATCTCAATGGCCCTTGAGACCGAAAACATTAGACAAATGCAGACATTCTTCAAAATAGATAATCCGGTGGCGTTTCTGAAACGAGAGCTTGATGTCAGTGTAGGAAAAAGAGATGATATAATCAATATATCATTCAATTCGCCATATCCAACGGAAGCTGCACAGTTAGTTAATACAATTGTGGATTCATATATCACTTACAATTCGACGCGAAAACAAAGCACATCGGCAGAGGTCTTAAAAATTTTACAAACCGAGAAGGCAAAGCGAGGCAAAGAGCTTTCTGAAAAACTCCAGGCTCTGATGGATTATCAAAAAGAAAACGAGGAGCTGGCATTCGAAGGAAGGCAGGGTAATCTCGTAATTGAGAAACTTGAAAGGCTTTCTTCAGCTCTAACTGAAGCACAATTAATGACTCTTGAGCGTAAGTCTGTATATGACACCATAAAGGAATTGATTAGTAACCCGAACGAAGTACAGCAGTTTGTAGAAGCCCAGCAGGCCGCAGGCATAATATTATCCAGAAATTCTGTAAAGGCAGAACTTAAATCGAAGCTTGAGGATTTGGAGATGCGTCGTAAGAACCTCCTGCGGCAGCTAACTCCTGACCATCCGGGAAGTGCGGCTTATGACAATGACATTGAGAACATAAAAGCACAGATCTCAGATATTGATAAGGAATTCGCAACCGCTCAGCTTGCAATTGCAGAACAACAGTACCTGACCGCAAAAGAAAAAGAAAATCAGATTAGTGAGTACTACGAAGAACAACGCCAACAGGCGATTGCTCTTAATGAACAGCTCACACAGTACACATTACTACAATCCGATTGGGAGCAGACGAAAAAACTTTGTGACATTCTGGACGATAGAATAAAAGAGCTGAATGTTACTGAAGACGTTGGTGCGCTTAATATAAGCATACTCGAAGCCGCACGCCCGGCGGAAATACCTTCGGAGCCTCAGAAAGCAAGAATCATGGCTATCGCACTGGTTCTTGGTCTCATGCTGGGATTTGGCATAGCACTGCTTCATGACTGGCTGGATCAAAAATTACATTCGGCAGAAGAAATATCCAACGTTCTCGGTATACCTGTGTTAGGCGTCATACCCTCTATGCCAAAAAAGGAAAGTGTTTCAGAAAGAGGTCAAAAAATACAGCTACAACCCAAGTCTTCGTGGGCGGAAGCGTATCGAACGATACGAACCGCTGTATTTTTCAGTGTGCCTAAAAGTGAGGCAAAGACAATACTTGTAACTTCTCCGGCGCCATCAGATGGCAAAACGACTCTCGTTAGCAATATGGCTATAGCAATGGCTCAGGCAGGACAAAAAATCCTGATTCTTGATGCTGATTTTCGAAAACCAATGCAGCATAATGTTTTTAATGTTAACCATGAATATCGAGGTCTAAGCAGTGTGCTTGCTGAAGCAATATCTATTGAAGAAGCGATACAGCCTACAAAAGTGACAGGTCTTGATTTGCTCACACGAGGCCCGGATGTGCCTAATCCTTCGGAAATACTTAACAGTAAAAGATTTGAGGAGCTTTTAAAGCTTCTCTCGAAACGATATGACCGTATTATCATTGATTCGCCGCCTGTAACACCGGTCACAGATGCACAGATTCTTTCCGCCATTTGTGATATTACTCTTTTAGTCTTGAGAGCCGAAAAATCAACAAGAAAGATGAGTCAGCAGGCTCGAAACGGATTGTTAAGTGTAGGTGCACGCGTACTTGGTGCTGTTGTGAACGATGTTCCCAGGAAAGGTTTATCCGGCTATTACAGCAGTTACGGACAATATCATGGATATTATGGTAATGACCATAGAATGGAAAGAGAATCAAGCGATAAAAGAACAGTAGAAGTTACATAAGAAATGTATGTTTTTACTTCGATTGAAATATGGAAATCTATAATGAGTGCTAAAAACAGGGACATAAATGATTTATATAATAATTTCCTTAAAGATAAGGATTCCGGGAAATTTGTTGATATACACTGTCATTGCCTGCCCGGTCTTGATGATGGCCCAAAAACGATGGATGAGGCAATTATGCTGTGCCGGATGTTTGTAGATGAAGGTATTACTGTTTCTGTAGCGACGTCCCATCAGCTCGGCCGGTATGAATATTGCAATGAAGCAGAAGCTGTCAGAGAAGCAGTGTACAATCTAAATAAGATGCTTAAGCAACGTAATATCGCTGTAACCATTGTTCCCGGCGGCGAGGTTCGAGTGGATGAAAGAATTTGCCAATTTCTAAAAGAAGATAAAATATTGACAATTGCCGATGGGGGTAAATACATTCTTCTCGAGCTTCCGCATGAGATTTTCATAGATATTGAACCGCTCCTGAAAGAGCTTTTTGCTATGGATATAAGGGCGATTATTTCCCATGTTGAGAGACAGCCTTTTTTAATAAAAAAACAGGATATTTTACAGAGGTGGTTAGAATACTCTGCATGCCTGCAAATAACTGCATCCAGTATTATGGGTTGCTTTGGAATCGATGCTCGAAAAGCTGCATGGGATTATTTAAAGAGTGGCTTGGCAGGAGTAATTGCTACCGATTCCCACGATTCGAATACGCGCAAACCCTATATGAAAGCAGCTTATCAGATTATACAAAAAGAGTTAGGAGAAAATATTGCACATTCCGTATGTATTGAGAATCCCTTAAGAATTTTACATGGCAGGGATATTATTCCTGCTTCGATATTTTCACATGAGGAGATCTTGCGTTGATAAAAGTATTGAATTCAAATTCAATCGATGCCAAGCCGGATTATTTTGATAGAATAATTGAAGTGCTGCTAATAGCTCTTCTGGCATTTATGCCTCTTGCATTTGGCGCAGTCGAGGCATGGAGCGAAGAGATAGTTGTGCTTTTAACAGGAGCCATCTTTATATGCTTCCTGTTAAAGCTTATTTTTGAAGAAAACAGAAATCTAATTTGGTCATGGGCGTATATTCCTGCAGTATTTTTTATTCTTCTGGCTGTATTTCAGCTTATTCAATTGCCATCAGGTTTCATAAACACTATTTCATCTAATACAGCAGTAATAAAAAACGATTTATTAAGCGATTTGCCCGATTCCCAGTCATTCTTGAAATATATGACACTTAGCTTTTATCCAAATGCAACAAAACATGACATTAGATTAATACTCTGCATTTTCGCAGTCTTTTTTATTGTTATAAACGTATATCGCCGTCCGCATCAAATAAAACGTCTTCTGGCAGAAATTGCAATTATTGGCGGCTTAATTGCCGTTTTAGCCCTTGCACAAAATCTCTTTGGTAATGGGAAAATATACTGGATAATAGCAGCTCCTGATAGAGCGTCCTCGGGTACATTTGTTAATCATAGTCATTATGGTCAATTTATGAACCTATCTATCGGCGCTGCATTAGGACTAATTATCATAAAGCTTCATGAAATGTTCAGCGGGAAAAAAATAAATCCGCAATTTGTATATGAGCGGCTAAGCTCTCCTGAAACCAAGCATATCTGGCTCCTTGCATCAATAATAATTTTAGGAGCGACTACAATTTTTATTTCTTTAACCCGTGGTGGAATAATCAGTATGTTAATGGCTTCGGGATTAACTATACTATTTCTAAGCTCAAGAAGCCGTCTCAGGGGGCAGGGCTGGATAATGGTTTTAATAGCACTCGGAGCATTTATTTGTATCCTTTATATTGGTTTGAATCTGCTTCACTTTTTCTGTAATAGTACCATCCGGCATATTTTGCCCCTGGCGTTGACAGGTTTGTTATCCTGGGAAGAAAAGGGGAACAACTGTCGTAGACCGGCATGGTAAAGTTGGCCCGTACTTCGGCGAAGACGGTAACATTGGTCTCCATGGTATCGCTACATCCTACAGGGGTTGAGGCAATCAGACGGATTTTAAACGTGGTGTCTTTATCGGAGAAGTTATTGTACTTTTTCGTGAAACCTGGCAACGGGTTTGAATTGACGATGCCATCGCCATAATCCCAGTTATAGGTCAGCGTGTCATCGCCCGGATCAGAAGCC
>CAYSHS010000015.1:0-4619 GCA_964430845.1 uncultured Pirellulales bacterium
TATTGTTTTTGTTGTCTTTGTATATCTGGGCATTCCGTACATATACGAGAAATATGCAGGAGCTGTCCTTAAAAAGAGAGCTGTAACATCAAAGGCGCTTGTATTAACATTTGATGACGGACCGGGTGAAAAACTGACTTTCGCTATTATGGATTTACTTGATCAGTACGACAAAAAAGCCTCTTTTTTCCTGCTCGGCAGAAATATTGCGGGTAAAGAAAAGATTGTGAAGGAAATCGCTGAAAGAGGGCACGAAATTGGCTCTCATGGTTTCGACCATTTGAAATATTTAAAAGTGTCACCATTTCGTGCGGTAAAGGATATTATTAAGGGCCAAAAAACAATTGGTAAAGTACTTGGTACTGATAATAAGGTATATCCATTCCGTCCGCCTTATGGGAAATTGAATATAATATGTTTGGCTTATTTATTGATAAAAAAGATTCCGATTTTCTATTGGACAAATGATTCTGAAGATACGTGGGAAACGAATCATAACAGTGACGCAATAGCAAACTCTCTTGAAAAGTCCGGCGGTTCAGTTGTATTGTACCATGATTTTGACCGTTCGGACGATAAAATTGTTCCGTTTATTCTTGAATCGCTTCGGCTTGTGATTATAAAAGCGAAAGAAAAAAACGTTAATGTAGTGACTATTTCGGAATTAATAAAAACGAATTAATCAGGCTATTGAATTGTGTTTGACAAAAATGCGAAATCTGGTTTAATAAAACGCAAATCAATAATAATCATAAGTTAATATAAAATTTCTGAAAGTTGAAAAATGAAAATATTAGATGTTAAAGCACTTGAAATTCCAGCCGTAAAAGTAATAAGATATGCCCGTTTTTGCGATCATCGCGGATACTTTACCGAGCACTATCGCAAAAGCGATTTCCATAATCCGGAAACAATGGAATTTATGAAAGATGTTGAGTTTGTTCAGTGCAATGAAAGTTTTTCCAGGAAGGGTACGGTTCGCGGCCTGCATTTCCAGTGGAATCCCTGCATGGGCAAGCTGGTTCGCACACTGAGAGGGCGAATGATTGATATGGTTCTGGATATACGAAAAGGCTCACCGACTTTTGGAAACATTATTCTTTATGATATGCCTGCGGACCACGAGAGAGATTATAGTGAATGGATTTGGGTCCCGCCGGGATTTGCTCACGGAAATATATTTACAGAAGACAGCGTGATCGAATATTTTTGTTCAGGACAGTATAGCCCGGGTTGTGAGGCGGGAATATCACCTCTGGCCGAAGACATCAAATGGAACTCGTGTGATAATAATCTAAAGCGAATATTTGATAGTATCGCACCTTCTACAGAATTAATTACGGAAAAGGATAAAAACGGCTTTTCTGTAAGCCAGTGGAATGATAATACAAATTCCAGCCAGTTTATTTATACATAGCACTCTAATAATCCGGGTATTCATGGGAAAGGCTAATAAGTAATGATAAAAGAATCGGATATTATTTTCACGGGCGGCAGCGGTCTGTTAGGCTCGGAATTCAGGAAAATCCTGCCTGAAATCAATTATCCTTCCTCGAAGGAGTTTAACGTTACTAACTATGGCCAGATGGAGGAATATGTTAAATCGCATAGCTGCAGCCTGATTGTTCATGCAGCCGCATTTATTTCCCCGCCATTGATTGATAAGAATCCGCTCAAAGCACTCGAAGTCAATATTGTCGGCACTTCCAATGTTGTCAGAATATGTATGGAATATGACATCCGGCTGTTGTATATTTCTACCGATTATGTTTTCAAAGGCGACCGGGGAAACTACAGGGAAACCGACCCTGTCTATCCTGTCAATAAATATGCATGGTCGAAATTAGGTGGAGAATGTGCCGTGAGAATGCTGGAAAATTCTCTTATAATCAGGACGTCTTTCGGTCCCTGTGTTTTTCCTTTTGAAAAAGCATTCGTCGATCAATGGACGAGCAGGGAAAGCGTAACCGAGATAGCAAAGAAGATAAGCAAGTTGCTTGATAAGGATATAAAAGGAGTTATTCATGTTGGCGGCGGGAGAAAAACAGTATTCGAGTACGCGAAGTCACTGGATGAAAAGAGAGATATTGCGGAGTTATCTATATCGGACGTTCCATTCGTTGTGCCTGTCGATACTTCTTTTAATTGTGATAAGTACAACGAATTAATTGATGAATAGTTAAAAAAGAGGAAAAAGCAAATGAAAATTTTAGTTGCCGGGGGAGCCGGATATATCGGCTCATATTTAGTTCCGGTTCTGCTGGAACATGGATATGACGTTGAGGTTATTGATTTGCTATGGTTCGGTAATCATTTACCACAAAATATAAATGTTATCCAGAAGGACCTTTTCAACTGCAGGAGAGAGGATTTGGAGAAATACGACCAGGTTATTTTTCTGGCCGGCCTTTCGAATGATCCTATGGCTGAATTCGATCCGTCAATGAATTTTATTTTTAACGCCGCACTGCCGTCATATATAGCGTTTATTGCAAAAAAGGCGCATGTTAAACGTTTCATCTATGCTTCATCGTGTTCCGTATATGGATATACAGTTAATCAGCTTTATGACGAGGAAAGCCCGGTAACATGCAGCTATCCTTACGGAATATCGAAGCTGCAGGGTGAAAGAGGCGTGCTGCAGCTTCAGGATGAAAATTTCTCTGTTATAGCGCTGCGGCAGGGAACTGTTTGTGGGTTCAGCCCGCGAATGAGACTGGACCTGATTGTAAATACGATGTTTAAATTTGCCATAATTGAAAAGCAAATAACAGTTAATAATCCGTCTATCTGGCGCCCTATCCTTGATATTCGAGATGTTGCCACTGCGTATTTAAGGGCTGTCCAGGCCAATTATTCTTTGAACGGTGTTTACAATATCGCGTCTGAGAATTACACGGTCGGCCACGTTGGTGACATGGTCAAATACGAAATAGAAAAGCTCACGGGAGTGCCGATAAAAATCATAATTAAAAATATCGAGGATTATCGCAATTATAAAGTTGATATAGAAAAAGCAAGAACTTTCCTTGGTTTTCATCCGCAATATTCGGTAAAGGATATTATCGAAGACTTATATCAGCACAAAAGCCATTTGCAGGATTACGATAACGACCAGTTTTATAATATTCGCGTTTTCATGAAACTCAACAACCATTAAAGTTTTGTGAAAAATAGTTTAATTTAAAAGGTCACAGTACAATGGACATATCAATAATTATCGTTGCATGGAATGTTCGAGAGATGCTTATTAGCTGCCTGAAATCCGTCTTTGCAGAAACGAAGGGTATCGATTTTGAGGTTATATATGTTGATAACGCATCGAAGGATGGCAGTGTTGATATGGTGACAAGAGAATTTCCGGGTGTGAGGATAATTCAAAATAGCAGGAACGAAGGATTCATTAAGGCAAATAACCAGGGTATTGAAATCAGCAAAGGAAGATATGTCCTGCTTCTCAATTCGGATACTGTTGTTTTGGATAATGCGATAGAAAAAATGGTTAAGTTCGCCGATGCGAATCCGAAAAGCGCGGTAATCGGCTGTAAGGTTTTGAATCCGGACAGAACTTTGCAGAGAAGCTGCTTTATGTACCCGTCTTTGCTGAATATGTTTTTATCGGCGACATATCTCTATAAAATATTCCCGAAAAACAAATTCTTCGGGCGTGAACGCATGACCTGGTGGGATTTTAGTGAAGTACGCGAAGTCGAGACTATATGCGGCTGCTGCTCGTTAATAAGAAAAGAAGCACTCGAGCAGGTTGGTTTAATGGATGACAGGTATTATGTTTACGGCGATGACCCTGACTGGTGCTATCGTTTCAAAAAGGCAGGCTGGAAAATCCAGTTTACACCTGCCGCTGAAATAGTCCATTATGGCGGGCAAACTACGAAACAGATGTCCAAAGAATTCAAGCTACAATTATATGGAAGCATCTTGATTTTTATGAAGCTTCACAGAAGTAAATATGCTTTTCCTTTTGCCTGTTTTCTTACATCACTGTTTTTCTTTATCCGGGTGCCTTATTGGTTCGTAAAAGCTTTTATTGATAAGGATTGCAGCAAAAAGCCAATTCAAGTCGCAAAAACTTATTTACTTGGCGGTATCTATTGCCTGACCAACTGGAAAAAATTACTGATGAATAAAGAGGAATTGGATAAGAATCTATTCAGGAAAAAAGTTGTCCAGGTTGCTCCGAAATAATCTTTTCTTTACATCGTAATAATAATCTAAAATGAATCTCAAGGTATGTCTAAACGGTTTTAGCCATGTAATGGCCAAACGTTTTACGGGACAGTTCCGGCGTCGCAGGAAATGGCTCGATAAAACTCAATGGCTTAGTGAGAAAGAGCTGGAAGAAATTCAGCTTGGCCTTCTGAAGAAATTGATAGCTCATTCTTATAATACCGTGCCGTATTATCACAAAGTAATGGATAATTTGAATATCAGGCCGGAGAGCATAAAAACTCTCAGGGACATTGAGCTGTTACCGGTAATTTCAAAAAAAGATGTTATTGAAGCGGGCGATTCCTTTATTTCAGAAAAATATATGAAACTGTTACTGCGAACTGCCTATACAGGAGGAACGACAGGTACGCCGTTGAAATTGAAAAGAA
>CAYSHS010000015.1:4629-19855 GCA_964430845.1 uncultured Pirellulales bacterium
AGCGATTGGAAATGAGCACGCCTTTGTTCGAAGGCAGTGGGACTGGGCGGGAATTGGATTAAAGGACAGGACCGCGTATCTATCCGGCAGATTAATAGCAGAACCCGACCAGAAGAAAGGACAATTGTTTGCTTATGACTGTTTTATGAAGGAATTAATATTATCTACATATCATCTTTCATACGATACGGCGAAAGATTACATTAAAATTATGAAGGAATTTGATGTAAAAGCGATAATAGGCTATCCATCGGCCATATATTTGTTAGCAAAGGCAGGCATTGAATCCGGCAATAAAATCGACCTGCGGGCTGCTTTACCTTCTTCAGAAACTTTGACGGATTCCATGCGGGCAGTAATTAGCCAGGCGTTCAATTGCAGGATATTCGATTTTTACGGCGGCGCCGAGCGGGTATGTTATATTTTTACATGTGAGAAAGGCAGTTATCATATCATTCCCGAATACGGCCTGACGGAATTAATTCCAGTTGAGAGCGGCGGTGAAAATAAATATAAAATTGTTGCGACGGGTTTCTGGAATCCGGCAATGCCTTTGATAAGATATGATACCGGAGATATGGTGACAGGTCCAAAGAAAGGTTGTTCCTGCGGCAGAGAATTCCCGACGATAGAAGCTCTTTGCGGCCGGGAGCTTGATACGATAAAAACAATATCCGGAAGAGAATATGGATCCGCTATTCTCACGCATCTGTTATATGGTGCGGATAATATACTCGAAAGCCAGGTTATACAGGATAACCCGGAGCATATTGTTATCGAGTATGTCCCGAGTGAAAAATTTTCAGACAAAGACCTGAAAACGTTCGAGAATTTAATTGCAAAACATTTGTCCCGAGACTTAACAGTTGATTTGAGGAAAGTCACAAAAGTTCAAAGGACTAAAAGCGGGAAAATCAGACCTGTTGTCCCTTTAAAAAAATAATCACAGGTATTTTGTTTGCGTTAAATCCAATTTATTAATTTTATGGATATTTGTATCTTATGTTTCGGAGGTCAGGATTGGTGGTTTCATAACCGCTCTCATGCCGACCTGCAGCTAATGAGAAAATACGCAAAGAATATACCCGTTCTCTATGTGAATTCGATAGTAATGCAAAAGCCGAATATAGGTCAGGGCAGAAAATTCTTGGAGAAATTAGTTCGCAAATCAAAGAGCATATTCAGAGGATTGAGAAAGATAGAATCAAATTTCTGGGTTTATACTCCAGCCGTATTGCCTGTTTTTCATACCAACATCGGAAGAAAGTTTAATGAGTTGATTCTTAAATTCCAGTTAAAAATTATTCTGAAAAAACTGGGATTCAGTGATCCTTTGGTTTGGGTTGTTTGTCCAACCGGGTTTAATGTTGCAAAGAGCTTCAGTAAACGAAAATTAGTATATTTAAGAACTGATATTTACGAACAATTTCCGAACGTGGATTACAATACGATAAAAGGTATTGATGAGAAGCTGAAAACCGACTCGGATTTGACACTTTTCGTAAGCGGTAAACTTTTTAACGAAGAAAAATCACAATGTAAAAAAGCATTATTAATAGACCATGGTGTGGATTATGACCTTTTTGCCGAAGCGGAAAATAAAAAGGAAAAAAATACAGAAATAGAAAATATTCCGAAACCGATTATAGGTTATTTCGGCTCCATCAGCGAGCATACCGTCGATTATGAGCTCATAGATAAACTCACGGATTTGTTGCAGGAAATGTCGTTCGTATTTATCGGGAGAGTTTATTCTGATGCCCCGTATTTCGCGAATAAAAAAAATGTCCGTCTTCTCGGGCACAGGCCTTATGAGGAAATACCGCATTATGGAAAGTATTTCGATGTTGCTATTATGCCCTGGAGACAAACTGAATGGATAAAGGCCTGCAATCCTGTAAAACTAAAAGAGTACCTGGCGCTTGGAAAGCCCATAGTAAGCACACCTTTTGACGAGCTGCGGAAGTATCTTGATGTAGTCTATATAGCCGAAGAGCCGGAAAGTTTTGCACGTGCAATAAAGAAGGCGCTGAGAGAAAACAATCCTGAGCTTGTTAATAAAAGAAGAAATAAGGTCAGGAATTATACATGGCAGGCAAAAGCGCAGAATGTATTAGATGTTTTATTCGAAGAGCAACATGATGCAAAAATCCACAGCTAATATACGAATTTGTCTGGCGGCTTCAGCGGGAGGCCATCTGACCCAGTTAATGACGCTCTCGGAAAGCTGGAAGGGTGAAGATACTTTTTTTGTGACTACGGCGGATTTTGTAAAAGACAACATAAAGGGCTTCGGAAGGGTTTATATAGTAGGCGAGTGCAACAGGCAGCATCCTGTGCGAGTGCTGAGAGTTTTTATCAGATGTATAGGAATAATATTTAAGGAAAGACCGGAAGTGGTTATAAGCACAGGAGCGGCGGCAGGCTGTATGATATGCTTTATTGCAAAAATTCTGGGGGCAAAAATAGTATGGATTGACAGCATAACTAATGTGGAAAAAATTTCGCTTTCCGGAAGAATGGTTAAATTTATCTCGGACCTTTTCCTCGTGCAGTGGCCTGAGCTTGCAGGGAAATATAAAGGTGTTGAATACGCGGGTGCAGTTATATGATTTTTCTTACAGTCGGCACACAATTTCCTTTCGACCGTCTTATCAAAGCCATAGATAGTATTATTGGCAAAGGCTTGATAAATGAAGAAATCTTTGGCCAGATCGGGCAGGCATTGTACGAGCCGCATAATTTTAAAGCTGTTAAGTATCTTGATAAAAAAGAGTTTGACGGTTATTTGAAAGAAGCATCCGGGATAATCGGTCATGCCGGGATGGGGACTATCAGGATAGCCCTTGATTATAGTAAGCCGCTGCTTGTTATGCCCAGGTTAAAAAGGTATCACGAGGTTGTACATGACCATCAGGTCGAAATAGCGAGAAAATTTGAAGAGCTTGGCTATATATTGGTGGCTTATCAGGAACAGGAGCTGCCTTTGAAAGCCCTGGAGCTTAAACATTTTGTTCCACAAAAACGCCAGGCACAGGTTGAATCCGTGATTAAAAGAATATCTGAATTTTTACAGCAAAATAATGGTTTCAAACAATAGCTCATTTTCGAAACAAAAAATAAAAGCGGTTGTTCTCTCCGCCGGGAGGGATTTCGGAAGATGTCCTTTGGCGTCGCGTTTGCCTGCGGCTTTATGGCCGGTGGCGGGACATAGCGCGCTGGAAAGCCTGTTATTACATTTAGCCGGCCAGGGAATAAGGAATGTTGTAATATGTTCCGGTTCGGACAAATCCCTGTTCAGTGAATCGATACATATTGAAAACCGTCTTGGTATAGAATACCTGGACGAGCCTTTGCCTGTCGGAACGGCAGGGAGTATTCGAGAAGCTGCAAAAGAAAAAGAAGATTCGTTATTAATAATATTTCCTTCCGGCCTTATATGTCCGCCCGATATCGATGCTTTAATAAGTGAGCATATAAAAGGAGAATCTCATTTAACAGTGGTTCTGGAACCGGGCTATTCAATTAACTGTGAAAAACAGGAGCGGGCTTCCGGTATCTATATTTGCAATCCTTCCGTTTTAGAGTTTATTCCCAAAGACGGTTATTTCGATATCAAGGAAGGACTGATTCCGAAGATGCTGCGCGAGGGAAACAGTGTCCACGCTGTAACATTATCTCGCCAGGCTGGAAATTTCAGGGACTGTCACGAATATCTTAGGGCTGTTTCGTATAACATTGAAAAAATCACCGAGCTGAATAATTTGAAACCATGTAAGATTAATGATTCATGCGCTCTTTGGACAGGTACAGGGGTACAAATTGATCCGAGGGCAATAATTGCAGGACAGGTTGTTCTTATGGACGGTGTCCGGGTTTCAGAAGGTGCGGTTATAACAGGGCCGAGTGTGCTCGGAAAAAATGTCACCATAGGCAGGGACAGCATTATTGTGAACAGTATTTTATGGGATAATGCGATTGTTAACGCCAATTGTATCATTAACCAATGTGTTTTGGATTATAATACTAAGCTTCAATCTTTTACAAACGCTGCTGAACGGTGCTTAATATCCAGGCCTAAAAAGCTGGTGGAAAGCTTAAACGGCAGCGTTTTGAAAATTGCACAAAACAAGCGGAAATTATTACGGAAAATACCGGTCAAAATTAATCAGAGATTTACTAAAACAACCACGGCAAATATCCAAAAAATGCTTAAATTTATTGCATCTGCGTTAATATTGACTGCTTTTACCTGGTCGTATTGGCCGGGTCTCAGGGACCTTTGGAACGTGTGGATGCGAAGCGATGAATATTCATCGGGCCTGCTGGTTCCTTTTCTTGCTTTTTATATTTTTTGGCTCAGACGAAAGATAATTACAGGAATCCCGTTAAAACCTTCAATCTTTGGACTATTTCTCTTTATATTTGCCCAGGCGATGAGAATTTTCGGATTACTATTTCTTTTTGTTTCCGCTGAAAGACTTTCTATCGTTCTTAGTATCGCGGGAATCGTGCTGCTTCTGTCTGGCTGGAAACTATTTATAAAAGTATCAACTATATTATTGTTTTTATTTCTTATGCTGCCGTGGCCTAACCGGATTCAGTCGGCTGTTTCCCTGCCCCTGCAGTCCTTATCGACTTCTTCCGCCGTATTTTGCCTTCAAGTTATGGGCTTCGATATTATACGGGAAGGAAATGTCATACATATCGGTAATTCGACGGTCGCGGTTGCCGAGGCGTGTAACGGCCTTAGAATGATTACCGCATTTTTTGTAATCAGCGGACTTGTTGCTTTATTAATTAAAAGGACATGGTGGGAAAAGCTGATAGTGCTGATTTCAAGTCTTCCCATAGCTTTTTTGTGCAATACGTTGAGACTGACAGCTACAGCAATCTTTTTTACAATGGTCGAAGGGCCATATTGGGAAAAAGTATTTCACGATTTCGGGGGGTACGCCATGATGCCTTTGGCGCTTGCTTTTATAGTCGGACAGCTCTGGCTTATCGATAAGCTGACTGTGCCTCCCGAAGAAAAAAAAGAAATAATAATAGTAAGACAAAATAAATGAGAGCAGGAATTGTGTAAAAGTTCAATGAGAAATTATTCGTAGGCAAAATTCCCGTTGGAAAGTATTTTTGCTGCTTAGAGACATAACTCATGAATTAAATGATTTAGGAGATTAAATGATGAACGATTTAGAAAAACAAGACGACCAGGTAATAGGACGTGATATTGTTAATATCGATGTCCATGACGAGTCTGAAGAAGAGGTACCGAATTTATTGGTCGGTGCGCTCCGCCGGTGGCATATCGTATTAATCACTTTCTTTGTGATATGCCTTCTCGGGCTGCCTGCAATCTGGTTCCTGATTAAACCTGTTTATGTAGTTACCGGTTCTATCAGGATTGCGCCTATCCTTTCGGATATTCTGACGGCAGCCAGGGACCGCGGGGATATCTCGGATTATGAAAGCTTTATGAATACCCAGGTTGAAATGATTACGAGCAGCCAGGTTATCGAAAGGGTGGCAGATGACTTGAAAGATAAAAATCTTTCTTTCTTTGAAACCGGCACGAGCGGAATCATCCCTAACATTAAACAGAAGCTGGAAGGGACACAAATAAGAACTGAGCCTGCATGGATATTAAAACAGGCCCTGCTTAAGGGTGTCATTAAAGTTTCTGCACCCCGCGGCATGGAATTAATCGAGATTAGCATGAGAAGAACGGAAAGCGAGGAATCAGCGCAGATTGTAGATACCTTTATCAATGCCTATATGACTGTCGGTGTTTCCACTTCAACGCAGGAAGAGGACAGGAATTTGGGAATTCTCGAGGAGCAGAGGAAAGTTAAGGACCAGGAAATAGAAGATCTCAGGCAAAGTATTTATTTGCTGGCAAAAGAATACGGGACAGACAAGCTGGACTCGAGGCAGGATTTGATGATGAGAAGACTCGAAAATCTAAACGCGGAATTAACGCAGATTGAGAAAAGCAAAAACAGTCTCGAAGCGCAAATAATGCTTCTCGAAAGAAATTCCGATGAGCCTATTCCTCCGGATGAAGTTTTGAAAATGAGATTACAGTACATAAATAACGATGATTCCGTGGCGAAATTCGATAGGGAAATCGCAGATTTGGAACAAAATATTATTATAACTGAAAAAACCAAGACTCCTGCAAATCCCGATTATAAGCTCCAGAAGGACCTGCTCGAGCTCTACAAGAAAAGTCTCGGGGAGATGAAATTGCAGGCCGGAAAGGAATTCGACGAGATACTCGCTCAAGAGCAGGACAAAACAAGAGATGCCAAGCTCGAAAGTGTAAGAGCTTCACTCGAGCATCTGAAACTATATGAAACGCAGCTAAAACAGATGATTCAGAAGGAAGATGAAAATGCTATCGAGATCGGAAGGCTCGGATTGAATATTCAAAATCTGCAGGAAGACCTGGAAATGAAAAAGGACAGGCTCGAGATGATACTCGAGAGAATACAGGACCTGGAGCTGCAGAGAAAACGACCGGCGAGAATATCCGTATGGCGAAATGCAGATATTGTTAATATTATTGATAAGCGAGTGAAGCTGACGTTCGGATTGATTCTCGGTGCGCTGAGCTGCGGCATATGGCTGGCATTTCTGCGCGACAAGGCTGATAAAAGGCTGCACAATCCTGAAGATGCGGCAAAACGAATCGGCATGAGAATTATCGGCACTACAACCAGTATGTATGCGGTAAAATCATCCCTTCTCCCGGAGCAGATAATAGATGATTACCAGACTATCCGCGCAAATCTTGGACTGATAAATGGTCATGGAATACCTCATAAGCTGGTTGTTACAAGCCCTTCGATGAGAGAGGGAAAAACTACGTTTGCCGTGAACCTGGCTACGAGTCTTGCTGAAGCGGGGAAAAAAGTCCTGATTATCGACGGCGACTTAAGAAAACCCGATGTTGGAAGGCTGCTAAATCTTCCGAGAGATGCAAAGGGAATTCAGGATGTATTAAGCGGGATACCGCTGGAGCGTGCCGTAGTAGCTTTAACAGCGACGGGACTCGATGTCCTTGCGGCGGATTTCTATGATAATACAGACGGGTATGAGCTGTTGGCGCTGCCGCAGACTGCCGAGCGGATAAACAAAATCAGTGAAAAATATGACCACGTGATAATCGATACGCCGCCTGTGCTGTCTTTTCCCGATGCCCTGATGTGGACAAAAATGGCTGATGCTGTTGTGCTGACGAGTTTCGCCGGACAGACGACACTGCCGGACTTAAAAGAGGCTAATGAAAGA
Organism: uncultured Pirellulales bacterium; assembly: GCA_964430845.1. GTDB lineage: Bacteria > Planctomycetota > Phycisphaerae > Sedimentisphaerales > Anaerobacaceae > JAFGPS01. Next base: position 11,926 of record CAYSHS010000015.1, read on the forward strand.
CTATCGAAAATAAATGCAAAAGTGCTGGGTTGTATCGTGAACAGCGTGGAAGCTGAAGACAGCTATTATCATCATAGCACAGCTTATTATGCACAAAGTGCCAAAGCCAGACGAGCCAGAAAGAAAACATTGCTTTCATTCGGAAGGCAAAAGAGATGATGAGGAAATATTTGTAAGACACTTCGTAATATGAGCTTGATAATAGTACACAGGCACAAAGATTCCAAAACCAATAATGGAAACAGCTTCCTTCGATTTGCTTTGACCGGCAATCTTATGGAAAAAATTGTTCTTGATGGTTTTGGAAAATATTCGACCGGTCAAGGGGAAAAGGTTTCGTTTTTGAAGTCATTAATAAAACGGAATATCGATAACATGTTTTATGCTGTCCCCGGGGAGTGGCCTGTTTCGCTATGCGTTTCCAAATACAAGGACAGCATAGTACCTTATGACAATTATATCCCCATACCATCGCATATTATTGAAGGTGCCTGTCAAAAGAAAATTTTTAAAAAGTGGTTTGTCATTTCGAATGGAAGATATTTTACTGAAATTAACGAAAATCTGCTTGCCCGCGTACTTGATAATATAAATACCGATGTTGTATCAATAAATATCGAACCCGGTTTATTGGGCGAGCGGGAGAAAGTGAGATTAACTGCCAGGGGGAAGATAGCCGGCTTTCGTCGTCAGTATTGTGATTCTGCAAAGCTGTGCCCTGTTCCTGACGGCTGGCCTGCTCATCTTTTCGTTAAAGCGGAACTTTTTAAGAATCTTCTGACCGAAGGCTCGCTGTCTCTTTCTTTTTCAGAAATCATGAAAAATTGCCGGGCAAAAAGTATGAATGTTTGTGCAATTGATGTGGGCGGTATGGTCTTGGACCTGGAAAGCGAAGCCGGCCTTCTCGGATTTTGCAGAATGATGTTAAAGAAGAAGCCGAACTTAAAATCTGATAAAGCAAGCTCTTTTTCGATGCGAAATGACTCAAGATTGACAGGCAAAGTTCTCCTTGGAAAAAATGTTAAGATTGGCTCGAAAACAGCAATCATAGGCCCGGCTGTTATCGGTGACAATGTAATTATTGAAGAAGGCTCCGTAATTAATTCTTCGATTATCGATTCGGACATTTTGATACCTCGAGACCAGGCGATTCAAAATAGAGTTATAATTCGGGGGCAGGAGCAACTGATCCGGGGTAAGAATGTTAATTATGCAGAATCCGATGGTTTCAATTCAGACTTCTTACAGGATTTTGAAAACAGATTCAGAACCTGGTCGAGATTTTCATACGCGCGCCTTTTCAAGCGAATTGGTGATATTGTTGCGGCGACAATTGTTTTAATCCTGTTTGCTCCTTTGATTCCATTTATTGCAGCGGCAATAAAATTAACTTCACCCGGGCCGGTGTTCTACGGGGACAAGCGTCAGGGTTTGCACGGGAAAGAGTTCCATTGTCTAAAGTTCAGAACTATGATTGCCGGAGCTAATAAGATACAGGAAAACCTGCGTTTTGTCAGCCAGGTTGACGGCCCTCAATTCAAAATGGATGATGACCCTCGAATTAGTATTGTGGGCAGATTTCTGAGGGAAACATATATCGATGAGATACCGCAATTTTTCAATGTTTTATTCGGCCAGATGAGTGTCATCGGGCCAAGACCATCCCCTGAATCTGAAAATACGTTATGCCCTTTTTGGCGAGATGCGAGATTGTCTGTAAAACCGGGCATTACCGGGCTTTGGCAGATTTACAGAACACGAATGCCAATGAAGGATTTCCAGGAATGGATACGTTATGACACCGAATATGTTAGAAACCTGTCATTAAAAACGGATTTGAAGATATTCTGGAAGACGGCAAAAAAACTGGTAGATAATTTTATCAGCCAGTTTTAATCGAAAACTTTGTTTTAGGTGATGAGCTTCATTATTAACTTTTCACAGTATTTACTGAGAAAGTGAGATAAACATGCCAAGAAGATATTTTAACTGGAAGCTGGCAATTGTATTGCTTATTAGTTTTGTAGTTTTGGGAGTTACTGCTTTTGGACTGCGTCAATGGCGGAATGCCAATAGCGCTGAAAAGGGTCTTTTTCTCGGTAACAAGGCATATGACGAGCACAATTGGGAGGAAGCAGCAAAGCAGCTTGGACGATATATTGTCGTGAATCAGAATGATGTGAATATTTTGATGAGATACGCTGACGCTCAGCTCAAGAAAAGACCCACGATTGCAAGCAACATTCAGCAGGCGGCACAGGCATACAGGAATGTGTTGAGAATAGAGCCGGATAATCTTAAAGCGGCACAGCAGCTTATCGAGCTGTATTTCCTGATGGGGCAATACGGCAATGCAGAATTGATTGCAGGCAGGTATCTTGAAACCAATCAAAATCCTGAGATAAGCAGGTTACATGCAATAGCGTTGGTTAATCAGCGAAAATTTCATGAAGCTGCTGAAGAATTAACAAAGCTCTGCGCAGAAAATCCCGGACAGGTGCTCACTTATGAAACAACGGGACAGCTTGCGGAGCAGCATCCGGAAGAATTTTCAGAGCCAGCCGCTTATTGGTATGACGAAGCAGTCAAAAACAATCCGTCATCTGCTTTGGCTTACGCGGTTCGTGCAGGATTTTATCGGAGAAATAATGATATAACTTCGGCATTGGCCGATTTGGAAAAAGCCCAAAATCAGGAGCTGTCGGAACCGGCAGTCTGTCTGAGGCTTGCCGGGGAATATATAAATCTGAATCTTTTGGATAAAGCTGAAAAGATTCTTGCAAAGGTTCGGGAAATGTCTCCGGCAGACCAGGGACTCTGGCAATTGTCAGGCCAGGTGGCATTAATGACTCAATCGAAGGAAAAGATGAAAGATACCGCGCAAACAGGTCTAAGGGAACTGTCAGCACAACCCTGGGACTTTATTCCTTTAGCGGCGGAATTATTCATTCGTTCCGGGTCACTTGACAAGGCTGCAGATTATATCTCTCAATTGAGCCAGAAAAATTTCGAGCCTGCGAGAGTTTCATACCTGCAGGGTCTAATGGCCGCAGAAAAAGGTGATTTTCTCAACGCTGTAAAACATTGGGAATATTCAATTGAATCTGGTAATAATTCCCCCAGGGTAAGACTGGAGCTGGCATCTGCTTATTTCAATTCAGGTAATACGCAGTCTGCCTTAAATCAGCTTCGTACGCTTGTTTCCGAGAAACCTGATTCCTTCGAGGGTCATTTTGCTCTTGCCAAAATATTGCTGCAAACCGCAAACCTGGCCGAAGCCCGGGAACATGCCTTAAAAGCTCTACAGCTTGCACCGGACAGCTCTGAAGCCATCTTATTGCAAATACAGACCCAGTTGAAAATGGCGGAGTCAGGTTCGGAAAATGTACAAAGCTTACAAAATGTTGAAGCAATTTTATCCGGGCTGGATTCTGCAAATGCAGGCTCTGCTGAAATTGAGCTTCTTCGATTTCAGCTTGAGATGCAGAAGGGCAATTATACCAGGGCACAGGAGTTGATAAATCGGTTAGAGCAGGAATATCCTTCTGATGTCAGGGCTTTATTAGCTGAAGCTGAATTGCTTACTGTTCGAGACAAAATAAATGAGGCAGTAGCTGTATTGCGGGAGGCAGTCGGGAAATTTCCGGATGCAGCAGAACCCGTTAAGTATCTCTCAACTTTACTGGACAGGCAGGGTGACAAAGATGGCTGTGCTGCCGTAATAAAAGATGCGTTACAGCGCATTAATGAGCCGGTTATTCAGCGCGATTTGACTCTGCTGCTCGCTGCCTTTTATACACGCTGGAATCAGAAAGATAAAGCCTGTGAGCAGCTTGAAATGACAGCAGAAAAACTTCCCGATGATATTCCTGTAAAACAGCGTCTCCTGCAATGCGAGCAGGTTATGAATAAACCTGATAAGGCCCAGGAGCTTGTTAATGAAATTAAAACTCTTGAAGGAGAAGACGGCTGGCAATGGCGGTATGAACAGGCAAGGATTTGGTATCTCTCGGATAGTTTTAAGGAACGTTATCCTCAGATTATCTCACTTATGCAAAAAAACATGCTGAATAATCCGAACGACCAGGCAAGCCGCCTGCTCCTGGCAAAAGCTTACGAAAAGGCAGGAGAGCTTCAGCTTGCGATTACTACCTATCGAGAAGCTCTCAACAGGTCCCCTGATAATATCCAAATATTAACGACCCTGGTATCGGCGCTCTATAAAATCAGAGAATACGACCAGGCGAATGAGCTTCTTGCGCATCTGCCTAAACAATCATTACAGGACCCTCAGCTTCAGAAATTACAATTACAAAATTATCTCAGGCAGGGACAATTCGAATCTGCTTCTGATATCCTGCAGGGTCTTATAGGAGGCGATCCCAATAACCTGGAAGCCGGCCTGGCTCTTGCCCTGGTTGATATGCAGCAGGGTAAATTTACTGAATCCGAACAGCTTCTGACAAAATTGAAAGCCAAAAATCGGGATTCTCTTGCGATAGCAGCGGCACAAATTCAGTTGAATCTCAAGCTCGACAAGCCCCAGGAGGCTCTGAAAATATGTGATGAATTTGTAAACAACATGAAGAATATTCCCGCTTATATCCTTCGAGCGAAAACGTACGCGACTTTAAATCAGCCTGAAAAAGCCCTTAATGACCTCGATAGTGCAATTGCAATTGAGCCTGGAAATGTCCAGGTGTGGATGGCAAGAAGTGATTTCTATCAATCAACAGGCCAGAAGGATAAAGCTATCGAGGATATTCGGAAAGCTATGTCACTGGATTCCGATAACGACCAGGTTCAAAAAAAGGCCATAATGCTTTTATTATCATCGAGCCGGCCTGATATGGTTCGTGAAGGAAAAAATGTTCTCGAGCAGGCTCTTAAAACAAAACCTGATGATATCGAATTACAGTTGTATAAAGCCAATACATTGCTTGTTGAAGGAACCTCCCCGTCAATTGAAAACGCCAGGCAGATTCTGCAGAAAATAACCCAGGATAATCCGGAGTTCAGCAGGGCCTGGCTTCTTCTTGGTGAAATCATGATCAAAAAAGAACAGCCCGGAGCTGCTATGGATTATGCCTCTCGGGGACTTGCTTTTAAGCCTAACGATGAAAATTTACTGTTTCTCAAAGCCCGCGCAGAAGCTGTAAGGTCGCCTGTTCTTGCAGTTCCGACTCTCAAAGTGCTTTGTGAGCTGAATCCGAATAATATCGAAGCTGTAACTTTCCTTGCCAATATTTATATCACGGCAGGTGAGCCTGACAAGGCTGTAAATGTTCTTCAGAACGAATTAACCAGGTGTAATTCGTCTAACGTCAGAACATATAATATAGCATTGGCAGGTGCTTTGTATAAAGCAGGTAATAAAATCGAAGCTCGCAGGAAACTGGAATCTCTTATCGAAGCGGATTCGACAGACCCGGCTCCATTATTGACACAGGCGTATTTGCTCAGAGACGACAAGCTCTGGAACGAGCTTGAAAATAGAACACTCGACTGGTATCAAAAACATCCGGACAATAGTCGAGTTCCGACAACGATTGCTGAAAATATAATGTCGTCAGAGTCTGAAGAGGCGAAAAAAACAGCCGAGGATATATTCAGGGCTATTCTTAAAAATGATTCCAAATATACCAGGGCGCTTCATTCACTGGCAATTCTTTTGGGAATGACAGGCCGTTCCGAAGAAGCTGCGGATTTATATAGGAAGCTTCTTGAGATTGAACCGGACAATGCAGTGGCCATTAATAATCTTGCCTGGATAATGTGCGAAAATCAGGGACAGCCGCAGCAGGCACTCGAAATGGCACAAAAAGGATTAAAGATTGCTCCTGATTATATTGACCTTATCGATACGCGGGGTATGATTTATTTTCGATTGGGACAATTTCAAAAAGCTGTTCAGGATTTCAGCAAGTGTGTCGAGCTTTATCCGGGTTCCTCGCCGCAGATCGCCGCTTCACGCTTTCATTTGGCAAAAGCTTATGTTAGTCTCAAAGAGAATGCTAAAGCGATAGGATATTTGAAACAGGTTATCGATTTAAAAAATCAAACTGGAGGCTTAACAGCCGAAGAGCTTGCTGAAGCACAGAGTTTATTAAAACATCTGCAGGAGAATATTTAAATGATGCAGTTACCAAATCCACAGGCCGAAAATGTAAAAAAAGATGGCCACGTTGACCAGCTCTCGAATCTTTTATTGCTTAACAGCAGGCAGTGGTTATATGTGCAGAGCCGTTATAATTTGACTCCTCGTGAAAGACAAATTGCCGAGCTGATTTGTCAGGGGCAAAGAAGCTGTAATATTGCCGGAAATCTGCACATCAAGCCGGGGACTGTGAAAACTCACACTCGTAATATCTATAGAAAAGTACGAGTTAAAAGCAAAATAGCAATGTTGCTGAGATTTGTAAGTGACACAAGAGAGCTTTCGGTATCCTGATTGTAATTTCTATTCATTTTTACATAAATTAGCATAAGAGTTTTGCAAAAATGACTACGCATCAGGAATATCGGACAGCAAATATATAACGGCTGCGATTTTTTGTGCCTTTCGGCATTATTTGGTTTCATACCGGCAGCATTCACAGACCCTCTATCGAGTATGCCGGTTTACATATTAAAAGACATTTCTAAAGCAATTCATGTAATTCATTATTATCCAACTCACTACTTAGTGTAAATTCAAATCTTTACCACTTCTTATATACTCCTAAAGTAGTAGCAGGTTTCAATTATTATATTAATTACTGTCTGGGCATAGATTCTGTAAAAAATCTATACCTAAAGTGGTAGAAATCTGCGCCAAGTATATTCTTTTTCTGAAACAGTATAAAATCTTTACAAGAAAATTAAGAATTTTTTGTATTTTAAAATTTTTTTATGGACTTTTTATTTTTGTTGTGATATACTGAGTGGACTTGATAGTACCTCAAAGGAGGAGGTTATTATCCATAGATTACAGGCAGTTTATGAGACAGGTTTATTCTGTAATTTGATCCGTTTGTAAGGAGTGGAATTAGCAGGATTTATCCTGGTCGCTAATTTTGTTTGAACGTACAGAAATGCAGAGATTAACTTCACGGAAGAAATAATAATAAACGGATTTCCTTTAAGGGACTGTTTTTTACGGATTGTGATGAAAAACTCGGAAAAGGGAATGAAAAGAATAATAATTTTTTGGGTGATTGGATTGAATATGTCAATGGCTGCTTCATTACCTGTTGCTAAGGCTGGATTGACATCGGTTATTGGCGGCACAAGCGCTCCGGTATCAACGCTGGGACCTTATGCAATGACTTCTTTTGCGGATGACAAGCGACCGTCTTACCTGGATTGTTCATATGTAACATCACCCTTCGGCAATAATATCACTTTTAATATACCTTTGAAACATCATATAGTATCTGAGGATTGGTTGGTCTGGAGTCATGACTATAAAGGAGATGTTTACTGGACAGGTCAGAATGACCTTCTCGTTACTTTAACCATGCCATCCGGAACCACAGCTTTTTATTTTTACGCTCAGCCGCAGAATATGGCGGTACATACGATTACAGCTATTGCTTTTGATGGTATTAGTGATATTGTGCAAATGAGTCTCGATGTCTCCGGAAATAATGGAGCCTCTTATTACGGCTTCTATGGAACTGATGGCAGTATTATTACAAAGATTAAGATTTATAGTAAAACTGCTGATTTTGCCATAGGTGAGTTTGGTATTGCAATGATACCAGTTCCGGAAGCTTTTTTGCTGGGTAATATAGGCTTGAGTGCTGTCCTGGAATTGAAAAGGCAGCATATCTTATGAAAAGGAAGTATTAAAATATCTTTGGATTGTTCTAATAAAATGTAAAACAGGAAAATAAATTAGTGAGTTAATAAAAACGAATGAAAATGAAGATGGTTATTTTGACTGTTG
>CAYSHS010000016.1:0-9563 GCA_964430845.1 uncultured Pirellulales bacterium
GGTCGGTGCCCGAGCGGCCAAAGGGGATGGGCTGTAAACCCATTGGCGCAAGCCTACGTTGGTTCGATTCCAACCCGGCCCAATTTTGGGGGCTTTGCATGTGTTTGCATACTGTTGTAAATTCTTGTTTACTCTTGCTATAATAAGGACTTACAACCGTTTCCTCTTGTGTTTTATGCGAATCAGTGCAAGCCTGTACCGTTGTAATCTGCACTCTTTTTACTATGTTTTCGGCATCATTCAACAGTGTCATTTTTGCCGTTTTCTGAATATCTGATTTGGTTAGCAGCTATGACAATGCGAGGTACTATCGGTACTGTCTGCTGAAGCAGTATTTGAAGGGGACGAAGATTAAATTGATATTCTTACCTGCGTATAACACAAACAAAAAATGTTATACTAATTTAATGGAAAAGGCTCTATGTTCAGGCTTCAATGTTGACCAAACATGACATTGTGAATAAGGGGTAGTTCTGCGGAAATGAAGTCCGAGTGGTTTTTGTCTGGGATCTCATAGTAGGTCGCCAAGTCCCCAGCCATAGCAGCAAGCTCACGTCCCATCCTTACAGGAATAAGAGTATCTTTTCTGCCATGAATTATTGTAATCTGGGGCGGCCTGTCGTGTCGGATGATTTCCTGAAGTCGCGTTCTATTATCGTAATGTTCAGGATCGATGATATTCAATAAAGTCCCACCAATAGCACCGTACATTTCTACGGTCTGATCTGAAAGACTGGTCATCGGGGAGATCAACACAAGTCGCCTGGCATGTACATGGGCCGCAAATTGCATCATAGTAGCCGTACCGAGAGAATGTCCCAATAAACCCAGGTTTTGTTCAATTGCTCCACCTGGGCAATTAAGATGGACAGACAAGGCATCGAAAGCGGCCAGGCTCGCTTTGAGTATCTTCTCTTCTCGCGGTATTCCCTCGCACAAACCATAGCCTGGATACTCGAAGAAAAATAGACCACACCTTTTGTCGGGAATCTCCCTGAAGTATTCATACCAACCAAACGCCAATGCATTGATTCCGCCGAAAAGCATCCATAATCGATCGGGAGGTTTATTAGGTTCTATTTCCGGAGATAGATAGAACGAGACTTGATGACCGTCGGAAGTGTCATACTCAATCTCAGCTATACGAGGTATAGAACGGATGAGTAACACTGTTTGCGGATCATACTTTCCCGGCATGTAGAATAGCGTTGAGTTACAGGAAGCACAACCAAAGCAACACATGAGCAAAGCGGCTCGATAAACAAGCATACGAACCACTTTTTGAGACTTCGGAGCAGCAATATTCATTAGGCTGCCATTTCCCAGATAAACGTTTAGAGACCATAATTTTCTGTATATGATATGTATAATTCTATGAAACTGAACTTGAACCGTCAAGATTGTCCCGTTTAATTCGCAGTTAGGGGGTAAAAACGTAGCTTTTTAAAGCAAAAACGAGGAAAGTTTTCACTATATTTATTTCAAAAAAATTTCCTGTAAGCGACAGATTCGGCCACTGATATGGATTCTATCCAAAGAGAAGAGTTTTGAATAGTAACAATATAGTCGGCATGAAAGAATCAATTTCGTAAAACATCCATAGGGGTACCCTCCCAAATACATAATCTTCTATCCGGGCCACCTGTAATTATTTTATCACCATAAGGAGAAAATATAGCTGTTTTAACAGGACTATTATGTCCCCTTAAAGTCATTAATTCACGACCGCTAAAAGGATCCCATATTTTAACCATGTTATCCAGGCTTGAAGATATAATTCTTCTACTGTCCGGGCTAAACGATATAAAAAGCACCGGTCTTATATGGCCAGATAAAGTACGTACCTCAATACAATCATTAACACTCCATATTTTTATTTTGTTATTACTACTACCTGTGGCAATATAGGAGTCATCTGGGCTAAATGAGATGGATATAATCTCTCCGGTATCCCGTCCCTTCATAATTCCAAGCTCATTCCCATTCAAATCCCATATCTTAATTATACCGTCGGGACCACCTGATGCGATATTTTTACCATCAGAGCTGAACGCTGCACAGGCTGGGAAGGAGAATCCATAGACGTCTTGTTTTTTTGATTCATATCCTCCAATTGTAGCTAATGACTTTTTGTTATTACCAGCTACATCCCAGATTTTTACTGTTGTATCACCGCTTCCTGAAACGAGATACCTGCCATCCGGACTAAAAGACAGCGAAGCAATCCAGTCCTTATGTTCGTTAAAGGAGCATATTTCATCGCCTGTTGTTATATCCCAAATTTTAATTGTGCCGTCAACACTTCCTGAAGCGAGCTGTTGTCCGTTCGGACTATAAGAAACAGTAACTCCATATATCTCTCTCAATATTCCAATGGGAGCATCGAGACCGGTTCCATGTTTCCATTCTTTTATTTTCGAAAAGTTCTCCGCATTTAGGATTGTAATCCTATCGCTTTTAATACTACCCAACGCTACAAATTTATTATCAGGACTGAGTGCTACTGAAGATATTCCGTCATCAGCATGATATATGTGCTGAGGTTTATCTTGATTTTGAGAATCAGTTTTAATATCCCATGCATTGACCGTTCCATACAAACTGCCCCAAATTACATGCTTGCTGTCAGGAGTTAATGTAGCGGCAGTAATAGAATTGGCACTACATAAGCACTTGGCTTGTTGTTTTATATTGTGTACATCATTACTATCGAAACCCCAAATTTTAATATATTGGTCATAGCTTGCAGAAGCAATAAGATTTCCATCTGTGCTAAAGCCCAAAGATGTTATTTTCAAGCTGTGTCCCTGGAACCGGCTAATAAAATTTTTTTCTTTTAAATCCCAGACTTTTATAATCCCTTCATCACCATCGGATGATAAGAGATATTTTCCATCTCGAGAGATGGCAAGAGAATTTATCTCAGCACTACAATTACGAACAAGTATTTCGCCGCTTAAAATATTCTGGAAACATATTGTTCTGTCACGGCTTCCGGAAACAATTTCCCAGCCATCGGGACTTATGACCAGACTTGTAACTTTATCTTTATGAGCGGCAATTGATTTAGGAACTATGTCTGTATTTACTTCCCAAATCTTAATAGTTCCGTCGCTGTTGCCTGATATTATCTCCTGGCCATCAGGACTTACAGCCAGGCATATAACACCATCTGTATCACTTTGCAGTGTCTTCAGCTTCCGGCCATTATTATCCCAGATTATAATCGTACCATCCGAACTTCCGGAGATTATGCGAGTACCATCGTGATTAAATACTACACATTGAACCGCACCAGAATGTCCGGTTAGCGTATGAAGTTCTGTACCATTTGCATCCCATATTTTTACTTTACAATCGGTGCTTCCAGATGCAATCGTCGTACCAGGATTATTAATTGCCACTGTTAAAATAGAATTTGACATTAAGTCACTCGGCAAATCGGAATGTGATTTAAAAACCAAATTACTTTGTTCATTAACATTATGTAAATAATCCCACTCCCAGCCGCGCAAACTCTCGGGACATTTATCTAAATATTGTTTCGCATAAAGTAAATTGTTTTCCTGTAACGCATTTTGTGCCTGTGCTATATAGTTAATATAAAGTTCATAAAGATAAGCATTGGCATTTCTTTGAGCAAATAAAAACATTTTCGTACTGACAGCAAAACCTATAATCAAAGCTATAAGAACTGCTGATATGCCTATTACTGCTGCTCGATGTCTTATTACGATTTTTTTAAGACGATACGCTTTTGATTCAGGTCCTGCAATTAATGCCTCACCACTTAAATAATTGGTTACATCATCAGCCAGTTCAGAAGCTGTTTTGTATCTGCGGTCTGGCTCCTTCCGCATTGCCTTCAATGGGATCCACTCAAGCTCTTTTTGCATGCGTTTAGTGAGCATGGCTATCTGCGTACTTCGCTTTGCTGCTATCTTTTTAGCTTCTTCACCACCAAGACTTGATAACCTCGTACTCGGACGTGGTGTTTCAGATTCACGAATAACACGCTGAATCTCTGTAAAGCTTGCCCGTCCAAGCTCCTTTCTTGTAAATGGCAATATGCCGGTTAATAGCTCATAAAGAACAACTCCAAGTGAATATATATCAGTACGTGTATCAATATCCTCTATCGAAATTCCTGCCTGTTCGGGACTCATATATTCCGGGGTACCAATAAATTGGCCTTGTTCAGTAAATAAAGTTCTTTCCGTTAACGGCTGGCTAATTGCCTTGGCTACACCAAAGTCAATTATTATTGGTATTGGTTTACCTTCATGAACCGAAACTAAAATATTTGAAGGCTTTATATCTCTGTGAATGATTCCTTTCTGGTGAGCATGTTGCACAGCTTCACAAACTTGTTGGAACAGTTTCAGCCTCTCTTCAATTTTTAGCCTCTGCTGGTCACAATATTCTGTAATAGGAAGACCTTTAATAAGCTCCATTACAAAATAAGGCTTTCCTGCTTCTGTGGTTCCAGCATCAAATACATGAGCGATATTTGGATGATCTAATAAAGCTAAAGCCTGGCGTTCGGATTCAAAACGGGCAACTATCTGTTTGGAATCCATGCCTGGCTTGATGACTTTGAGCGCAACATGGCGTCTGATGGGTCCTTTTTGCTCAGCCAGGAATACCATACCAAAACCACCCTCGCCTAAAATGCACAAAAGCTTGTAAGGACCAATCATTGTGCCAACTTCTTCAATTGGCTCTGTATGACTAAAAGGAAGAAAATCCGCTTCGTTACAATCTGCAGATTTTTGATTATTTTTTTCCTTGTTTTCACACATGCAGGCTATTCCTTACAAATCCTGTTCCCGACATAGCTTCATAATATTTATTTGGGATATCATCAAACTATCTTGTGTAAAGATACTTTATAATTATATGATTTTAAAAATCATTTTTTAATATTGGACATAGCTAACTTTTATTACTGTTACACCAGAAAATAGCTTTTTTATACAAACTTAACAAATCGATGTTAATCCATCCTTTTTTACATAACTTATTGAAATACTGCTTAAGCTGCTGACAAGAATATTGAGAAATCTTTACATTATGAAATAGGAGTGCGGCTGCTATAGCCGCCATATATATAGCAAAAGTCACGTCGCGTTCTATATCATCAGACGTATTTGCTCCTAACTGCTTGGCATAATCCTTGATGTTTTTCAGTAGCTCGATTTTAGTTTGTGGAGCCTGAAGCAATTTGCCTATAGGCAAACCTGAAATAGTCTCCAATTCATTTGACAATGGCTTCAAAACTGCCGGAAGAGACTCTAACAGAGTTGAGTTTACCGGAAGCTTTAACTCAAGCATATCAAGTAAAATCTCAGATTTGTTCTTTCTTCCGATGTTATTTTTTTCTCCGATTGGTTCAAGACCCAGTTTGAGTAAACGGGTACTCTGATTATTATTCAATTCAATCTTTTCCGGTGATTCTTCCATTTCTTGTCCTTTTATTTGTCAAAAATATATTTCTAAATAAGACTCAAAACCAATATATATCCTTATACGAAGAAAATCCCGTTATCTTGTTGAATTTTCAGAAAAAATTTCAATAAAGTGTTGTAATTCATCATCTATTTCCTTTTCATTATTAAGATTATGGCTTAAGTGTCGTCTTAGAATTTTCCGAAAACGTCCTTTAAGATTTGATATCATATTGTATGCTTTATCAACTTCATCTATATCAAATCTCGTACTGATAGCCTTCATATCGGGCTTTTCGGTGTTAATATTCGGCTCCAGAAGCCATAAACGAAAGATATTCCAATGTGTCGTTTTATTGTTGCTCTTACATTCTTCTTCAAGTTCCTTTAAAACTGAATGTAAAAGTTCTTTCGCCCAGGCAATATCAAATTCAATCTCCGGATCATTCGTATTTGAAGGTCTTTCTATTTCTTCATCAAGCTGTTGTAATGGTTTTGATGCTCGATGAATATCAATTGCATAGTTTTTAATAGCCGTCAACAGAAATGTTCGAAATTTACCCTTAGTTCTGTCGGCTTTCCGTAGCAGTTGCTGGCCCAGCACTTTGTCGCTAAAAAAACCCTGTATCAAGTCTTTTGCCTGGTCGTTATTAAAGCCCTTTCGCCGAAGGTATGAATAGACAGGTTTCGAGTATTTCACATAAAGCTCACCTAATATTGACTTGCCAACCGAAGATTTCAGAATTTTAGTCCATTCTGTAGTCTGAAATTGTGAATCACCGTCGCAAAAAAAAGTTCTATCATATTTTTCTGTCATTAAATCAAACTCCAGAAAAGTATAATTAATAAACCGTAACGTTTTTATTAAGTTAACTTTTTATATTCCAGAATGCTTCTTATGTTAATGGGCAAGTTAAAACCAGCTAATATTTTCTTCCTTTATATACCAATTTTTTGTATTTGTCCAAAACAATTCCTGTTCTTTTATTTCCTGGTTCCAGAATACGCGAAATCTGTAGATTTGCGGATATTATAGTAGCTGCCATTAAATCTATAGTATCCTGATACATTCACTCATGGAATAATTTGTCTTAAATAACTTTTTAAAATGGTTCTCACTAACTATCCGAAACTTACTTTTGCTGATCCTGAAATATAGAACCAAAGAGTGCATTAATGACTGGTCTTGAGCAATCCTTAAACACATCTTATAAAAAAAGTGAATTTTTTTAAAATTCCTCAACAAGATATCAAGCCTTCTCTCGTATCGAACTGCAGAAAGATACATATGTTCTTTATTAAAGTGTGATGAATTATGAAACCATGTATTTGAAATAAGCTCTTTAAGGAACACGAATTGAAGGAGATATGAAAATGAGAATGATAATATATTTAATAATGTTAATGCTTTTAACCGCCGGCCTGTGCAAAGCTCAAATACAACAAAATCCATTATTAAGAGAAAGTGGACCAACTCTTGAACTGGATTACGGGATTGGCTGCTCTGAAAATCCCATAGATCATTTCATGTATTTCATTCAACTGATTTCTCCGGTTCTGGTTGATCCGCAATTAAGCATAAACAACACGCAAAATGTGAGGATTACCTCTTTCAACCAGGATTTTCAGAAAAACCGCTTTCATGTGTTATGTGAGCTCGAAATAATCGGTACGGGTTATTTTCTAAACAAATATGATTTTGAATCCATGATTGAAAACTGTACAAAAAACAAGAAAGTAAAAATTCTGAAAAATGTAATAGATTTTATCAAGATTCAGGGACATGGTAAGGGTTGGATTGAAGTAACTGGAAAAATAATTAACGGAGAAAATGTTATAGATGAAATAGAAATTAAATTCGATGAAAACTCGAATGACATTCTGTCCATAGGTACGTATGACATAAAATATGTTGGTGACAAGTATGATTATGCCAATCGATTTAACCAAACAGTTGTGTATGTTGATACCCTATACTTTAAAAGGTCCAACAAGACCCCCCGGATGGAGATTACAGTATCTTATATATTAAAAGAAACTGAATCAATCGACGAGAAGGCTGCAGGATGTCGAGGATTCTGGATTGGGATAAAGCGCAATCTGGCCAATATGTTCATCGGAGCGGTAGAACTTGACGAAACCAGCTATGATATCATGATTGATTTTGGCAGAGCATTAATGAATCAAAAGCGACAGTTTACATTTCCAAAGGCCGGGAAGTTAATGAGCGATAATGCGAATTGTATCAGGCCATAGAAGAAAATAGAAATGAAGAAATACACGCAGATCTTTTACAAAGTCTGACAAATTGTGATCTTAGTTATTGAATTGTATGTGTAACATTTCTCTCGAATTTATTATTTGTTTAACAATATTTTAAGGATTTAAATCTGAAAGGGAAAAAAATGAAAGCTCAAAAGACAAAAAATTTAGTTGCAATTACTTTATGTATTCTTGTCTCTATTTTTGCCTCGGAAGTCTGTATCGCACAAGATTACAGCCGACAAGGCAAGAGTGAGATTTTTGGCATGTTTCAAACATGGAGTGGAGATACTCTGGATGTTGATTTGGGTTTAGGTTATGGCGAAAGCGGTACAATTGGCAGCTCAACTCTGTACGGACTTGGAGCTGGATACAACTATACTGACAATCTAAATCTGAACACCGATTGGCTTTTTGGTTCCCAGGACTGGACATTAACAATACCTTCTATGGGTTCTGCGACAGAAAAAATGAGTATTAGTAATTGGGATATTAACCTCGATTATAATATACTAAAAAGTCGTTTTACTCCTTTGGTGACGGGTGGTTTCGGATTTTGTCATATCAGCGATGATTATTTAGCTTCCGAGACGGATCTTTCCTTCAATGTAGGGCTTGGCTGTCGATGGGATATAACAGATAATATTGCAATCAAAGCATTGTACAGATTGACATGGGTTGACATTCAAGATGCTGACATGGCTTCATTTGATGGATTCACTTTGTCTGTCATAATTAAATGGTGAAATAGCAGGCAATTCTGCTTGAATTTATCAGTTTCTTTTCAGTAAATACTGTTTCGAAACTCTCTTATATCGACAGAAAAAGAGTGAAAACTATCTGACTCCAGGACCTATATTATCATGGTTTTTGTAGAAAACCTACAGTGGATTGCATAATTTTAGCCTGTAGTTGAGTGCTTTGTTTTTTGGCACTTTCGGTTTTGATGTCTTCGAGATTTGCCATGCAAAATCGGCATCCGATTGTATTGATATGGAAATCGGTGTAATCGTTCCAATTCTTATCGAGCGTGCCAAGAAAAAAAGCTCCTATTGTACTTCGCTTGGGACAACTGAACCTTTGCATTTTCCAGATGTCGGTCAAAAGATTCTCGAATTCTTCAGAAATCGGGCCATCGGAAATTATCTCTACGTGCTCGCGAATCTGTTTTATGCAGCGATGCTTGATAAGAGCGATGTGTTTTTCGTTTATTTCCATTATTTTCGCAACGTCTTTGTTCGTAAGATGGCAATAGAGTAAAAGCTCGATAATTTGCAAATCACGAAAATTCAGCGAATTCTTCAGTCCTTCCACTACTTCTGACAAAGCTTCAGTAAGTGCGTTTTTTTGCAGGCTATACTGTTCATCTGCCTTGAAATACCAGCTTGCAGTCTGTGCCGGGCCAGCCAGGTGCTCGAACGGGTCGGACGCAGGCTCTTCGTAATCACTTGTATAAGCGTCCTGTATAAGGCAAATATGGCTGGTCTTCTGGCTGCGATACGTATCGATAATCTTTCTACGAAGAAGTGAAAAAAGATAAGTCTCTAAAGCACAATCACCCCGAAAGGTTTGAAGATTCTTGATGAATGAAACGAATGTTTCCTGTACAGCGTCTTCTGCATCGGCGGCCTGCAATAATTTACTCTTGGCGAAACTTAAAAGACGCCCCCTGTACCTGTCAACAAATTCCGACCAGGCCTGTGTATTGCCCAGGCGGATTTTGTCCAGAAGGTATTTGTCTGCCTGCGTTATTCGATTTACATTGTTTTCCATACGCAGACATATTATATCACAAGTTTTGAAAATGAATATCTAATTCCTAAACACATTGGTTCAACTTCTAAATTCTAAGCT
>CAYSHS010000016.1:9573-19607 GCA_964430845.1 uncultured Pirellulales bacterium
TTTGCTAACTTATCGTCAAAATAATAAACAAAAATATCGTTCCCAGAATTATCAGAACTATTCTTAAAGACCATGTGTAATAACCCCTCGTGGCCGCATTCAAAAACGCATATACAATTATTATCAGAACGAACAAACCAACAATAGACAGAATAGTTCTTGCCCAACTCATAGAGCTTTCCCTGCCTGCATTTGAAATCATATTAGCAAGATGAGTGAGTTTTGCAGGTGAGACATCAAGTAAAATTGCTTCTCTCCAGATTTTTCCGGCAGAACCATCAAAGCTCTGAACAAATTTGTCTGCAACTATGCCGCTTTCTAAAATATCTTTGTACTCCAGTTTATTTGGATTTAAATAACTCAAAAGTCTTGGGCCAATTTGTTCAACTGCTTGATTCATTGCCTGTCGGTCAGCTTCTTCAGGCGTAAGGCAGGTTTCATTGGATTTGGCTACCAAATAATTCTTATTGGGCCGGCTATTTATAAAAGATGAAAAATTTTCTATCCATGGTTTCGTATTAAAATCAGCTTCTATGACAATTGGTTCCTTCAGATATGCTAAAATATTTGCTTGGATTGTACCGGCTGTAATATTTTCCGATATACTATTCTGTTCCCCAATCATTTTACTATTTATATAGAAAAATATGCCAATCTTATTTGTAACATCCTGGAAAGAGAACATCCCGTTTAATCCAATTCTACATTTAATATCCGGGTATAGTTTGGCTATAACATCTCTTAATTCTTCTACAAGCTGCATATCCTGAGAATTAGGAAAAACTGTAATCTCTTCCGGCTGATAACCATATTCTTTTATAATATCGGGGAAATGTTTAACAATTCGCCGTCCAATAGAATCAATAGCGGCTTTCTTTGATGGATACACATCAGTGTCGAATTCATTCTCGATACCTTCCGACCAGATTGGAGAGAAACTATTCGAATATGGCTCTGCTGTCGCTATTGAATGTATTTCCTTATGAGCGGTTTGAGTAATTGTGTTACGTACCTGAAAAAATCTAAAAAACATTGATAAAAAAAATACAATACAAACTACCGGTACCAGAATTAATATCATTGCATGCTTGGGATTATTCTTTGAGAGTTTGATCAAGATCATTCCAAAAAAGAATATTCCGATTAGAAGGAAAAGCATAGTTGGTAACATAATTACTTTCATCAGCTTACTCCTTGATTTTGCGGAGTTGTTAATGTTGTTTGTTTATTCGGAGGCCATGCGAGAATGACAACTGAGGCGAGAAATATGATTCCCGCTGTGATGACTTCACTGCTTCCGATCGAATCAAGAAGCATCTCGAAAGCAGGGCCTTTTTGCCCTGCTTTAAGCAGCTCGTTGAAGCCGACTGGATAGCTTTTCGGGAATGCCTGCGAGAAGGCTAAAAATGCAAAGAGCAGGCCGACTAATCCCAGTAAAGCTCGTACCAGGTGCTGTATTCCCCAATGACGTCTGCCTAAAATGATAAAGACCGCACCAAGAAACAGGAAAACAAACATAGCAATAATTCCAAAACTTGTGACCAGTTTAGGCCAGTCGGGATAACCTCCGAAGAAACTGTCAATTTTTACAGAAACATCAGGCCATTCCGCCGCGATAAAATTCGGTATTTTCAACGCCGAAACAATCCCTACTAATATCGCCAAAAGCACCAGTATAAAACCAACACCTGAGCATAAGTATGCAAAGGGATGGAATGATTGATAAATTATTGTAGATGAAGGCGCAGTAATATATGAAGCAGGCTCTTTCTTTAACGCCTGTGCAGGTTCAGGTGGAATCTCCTGAACAGGCTCGTTCTGTTCCCGAGATGTTTGATATTCCTGAACAGGAGTTTGTATGAAAGGCTCTTTCGTGCGCAACTCGGATTTATCATGCCAGATTAATAAAGGCAGGCCGTAGCGGTCTTTAAAATTACCTGTCAGAATCATAATAACATCAATAATTTGTCCTATTCCAAATAATCCCAATGTGCAAAACCATAGTATGCCTGTACCTATTTTGACCTGGAAAATTCCTCCCGCAGATAGCAGAAGTGCCCACATGCGTTTATAAGCAGAAACTCCTGATGCAGACTGTGGAATTCGGGTCTTAAGAGGTCTGGGCACATTGCCAACAATTGTTTTTGATGGTATTACAGTAACTATAATAAATACTATTGCAGGGAAGATAATGAAAAATAGAGATAAAGCAAGTTCGTTACCCTGGGGATTTGTGCAGCCCATCCAAATTGCTGAAAATATTATTGTGCAAACACATAGAAGCAGAATTACGGGTTTGATTATATATCGATACCATCCAGTGAATTTGCTGCGGCAGAAACCGATAAGGAAAAACAATGATAATATCAGACTGTCAACACCAGCAGCTACATTTACAGCATATTGCTCATTACCGATATTTGCTACACCGGCAAAAATCAAAAGAAACAAGCCAAATCCAAGTGAAAGAAAAGAGCCGACTAAAAATATTATTCTCAGGAATCCTGGAACGATGCAGTTGTCTAAGCTTGTATGAAATTCTGTTTTATGTTTTCGCTGATGAGCTTTTTGACTATCGTTGACCTCTTGTCCAAACGAGCTTATCGCCTGGATATCGAGTGACGTGCCTGCCAGAAGTGCTCCTATAAATATCGGTTCAGTTCCGAATATGCTGGCGAATATAGCACCCAACAGGCCGGCCCAGAGAGCTGAACCGAGTGACAGTCTTTTCTGCCTGTTTGAAAGGCTAAGACGCCGCCAGTCAATAAAGACCATAGAAAGAAACATTGGAAGGAATACAGAATGATATCTTTCATGATCAAATATATTGGAAATAAATTGGACGAGAATTGCCGCGATAAAAGGTGCGATTATTCTCTCAAGCCATTGCGAGCCGGGTTCGAGATTTGCAAACCAATACCGCCGTGTGAACAGAATTGTATTGGCACACACAGTTATCAGGATAAACGTCCCAAACGCTATCCCTAAGATATCACCGCCGTTACGAGCCTGTAAAAAGCCGGCACCAAGAGCTACAACTATCATGGATATAAAGGCAAGAATATAGCGTTGTTTTGGTTCTATAGGGTCGGTAACCCCGGGAATGCGGGTTTTTTTGGCACCAAGAATGGTATCGACCCTGTTATCGACTCTATCGACAACTTTCCTGCCGATTCTATCAACTTTTTCATAAATATTATTTGCGGTATGAGCAAAATGATTGCCCGAATTAGCTGCATTAGCATTTTCGGCAGGTGCATTTTTTTGCGTTTCGTCTAATTTAGCTTTAGCCGCGACTTGCTGAGCAATAATGGAAAGCTCTTCCGGCGCAAAATGTGATACACTGTTTCGAATATTTTCCTCACCGAACAGGTCTTCGACCATTTCTCTGACAGTCTGGTATCGTTCATCAGGATCTTTTGCCATTGCTTTTTTTATAACATGTGCGAATGGCTCATCAATATTTTTGAACTCCGGCTCAGCAGTCATATGTTTCATCAAAATTTCCGCCGGGCTTTCTCCTACGAAAGGAACTTCACCGGTAAGCATCTCATATAACAATACGCCAAGCGCGTAAATATCTATTCCGAAATTGTACTTTCCCGCCCCGATTTCGGGCGCCATGTAATGTACCGTACCGACTGTAATGGTATGGCCGCTATGCCGGCTGGCACTTACTGCTTTTGTGAGACCATAGTCACCAACTTTTACATAACCATTCTCATAAAAAATATTTCCTGGCTTGAGGTCACGATGCACTATGCCGCATTCATGAAGATAAGATAGTCCTTTTGCGATTTCACGCAAAAAGAAAGCGGCTTTCTGCTTGCCAAGTCCACCCGGAGACTCGGAAATTAAGGTCCTGAGCGATGGTCCCGATACATATTCCATTATGACAAAAGGCTGGCCGCGGTTGTTGTATTTTACATCGAATATGGTGACAAGATGAGGGCTTTTCAGATTCATGCACTGGGTGATTCCGCGAAGCTCGATCTGCTCGTAGTTCTGAACAGCCTTGAGCGCGACTTCTCTGCCTGAGTCGCTGAGAGCGTAATACACTTCTCCGAAGCCGCCTCTACCTGCAGCTCGCTGGATTGTATAGCCCTCAAGGGGATGATCACCGTGTTGGTACATGTATCTTTGCATTTTTTCACCGTATCACAGGCTCCCAGCCCGCGTTTACATGGGCAAGATGCCCATGCTACATTATTTTTGTTACTACGAACGAAATCGGACCTATTCTAACCTGTTTATCAGCAGGAATACCTTCAGAAGAATCTATGGGGCTGTCATTTACAAGCACTTTTTCTCGTGACTTGCAGAGCAGTCGTCCGTTTTGCGCATACATTGTTATTGTTTCGTCAAGAGATTCCGCAGGGATATGATTTCCCTTGCTATTGCCGATGAGAATATCACGATCCATTAGAATAACCTGGCGAATATCAGCTCGTCCCAGTCTTGAGCCTGTAAGCTGGAGAACTGCAGTTATGCTTGCAGGATTTGGCATACGGAACTTCATACTGCATCGCGGCGATAATGCAATACGGTCGCCATCAGCGAGCAGTTTATCAGTTACAATTGTATCGTTCACGTGAATCGGACTCGATGAATGAATGAAATAATCATCATCGACTCTCTCGATAGTCGCGACAGGCAGATTCGGATCAGCCATTAAACCTATCATAGGCTGCGCCGAAGAGCTTACCGGTCCGACTGTGACATGATTTTCCCTCAAAACAAGAAAACCTCCTATGCCATCTATGTGCATTACAAATCTCGAAGACAGGGAAAAATCTCTTTCAGGATTACTGGTGATTCGATTCGGAACACCGGGCGAAGTCGGATTTTCATGCGAAACCTTTCTTTCGTAGCGTGGGCTTCCAGCCCACGCATGCATGGGCAAGATGCCCGTGCTACAATCCAGCCCGAGCGGGCTTGCGGCCAATTCATCAAGAATATCAGCGGCTTTAAGAGATTTCTCTACAACAGAATCCAGCCAGTTTACATTTGGGCATATTACTTTTATTTTTTTTAAAACAGAAGCCGCATCACGTGGCTTGCCTTCAACGAGACTTGCAGAAGCTTTTTGACAATAATTCAAAACTAATCCAAGTTCAGACATATCACTCGTACCTTTTGCAAGAGGTGAAACTTTTTCCCACAAAGAGCGGGCCAGGTCTATCCGGCCGTTATTAAAATCTGCTCTTATTTTTTCAATCGATGCAGTTTTTATCCTGAAAATCATATCACTTACTTTTTCATTTCTGTTATCAGATATACCAACTTGCGTTATTATTTCAATCGCATTTTCAATATCGCCTTTTTGCAGCGACTGTTCTGTTTTTGCAATAACTTCGTTTATTTGCATCCTTGCAAGATTCGCCTGCTGAATTACCAGTGGCGCCTGGCTATTGTCTTCTTTTGTGTCCTCAAGAATCTTTTCACCTGCTGATATCCATCCTGCCTGTATGTTGCGTTTTGCCTGCGCCAGATTGAGGCTGCGGTGCTGGTCCCGAAGGCGTTTCTGCTCCATCTGGCTGCAAATATCGGCTCTAAGCCTTGCTATTTCCTCTGTATTTCCAGCCAATTTTTCAGCTTTATTGCAGTCGGAAAGAGAAAGCTGTATCCGCTCGGCCTCGAAATTCTCGCGGCCTCTTTTAGCAAAAGCTTGCGAGAGTCGGCTGATGAGCTTTTGGCCGAGATAATGACGCCTGATTTGCTCAGATTTGATTATCTCAAAAGCTTCATCCAGCCGCCCATCGGCCAGTGCAGTTTCAGCTTGTTTTATTCTTAGGAACAGCACGGCTACACCTTTCGTTCTTTTGTAGCGTGGGCTTCCAGCCCACACATGCACGGGCAAGATGCCCGTGCTACACTCTCATTCTACTGTAAAAGCAATCAATTTTCCACATATAGCTCGTTTTGCTCTTTTTCAGGAGCAGCATTTGCCAATACAGGATAGCCCGTTTCACTCTGGAAATATTCATCCACCTGGGTCAGCAAATCTTCTTCAGGAACTGCATCGACAGGTATTTCCTCAATAAACTGGCTTTCATGTGCCAGAACTCGCTCTGCGACATCAAGACGTTTCTGTATCTGGGCGATAAGTTTTTCAGTCTGTGCCAGCTTGCTGTTATCAACCTGGATATTTGTACCGACCGACGCCGCTTTTACCAGCCTGTACTGGCTCGTAAGAGATTCGATTTTATCTTCAAGCAAAGTTTTTCGCGAGCGTGTTTTATCCAGCATAGTCATAGCCGATTCAAGCGATTTTTGGCGGGTTTCCAAAAGCCTTTGCTTTCCAGCCAGAATAACTTCACTCTCTTTGAATCGCTCGAAACGATTGGACAAATCGTCTTTTACATAGCTTCTGGAGTATTCTCTATCGCCAAAAGAATACGAAGCTTTCTGGATTTCGAGTGCATCGCGGAGTTTTGCAATTTTTGCCTTTTCCTCGTCCATAGCCTGCCGGCTTTTGGCAATGTCAGTTTTCAAAGCGGCTACTTCTACTTCTTCCTGTGCTATCAGGCGGATATTAGCGTGCATTTCAGGGATAATCTGATCCAGGAGGTCTTTCGCTCTGCGAAGCTCGAATTCGATGGGAACCGCGTCTTTTACCGCTGTCCTGACGGATTTTGCCGAGCTGGTAACGTAGCTTATCACGTCTTTACCGAATAAAAACCCTCCAATCAATAAAACACCCACCACAACCAGCACAATTTTTGACAATAATTTCGTAATCATGGTTCTTCTCCTTATAAAAAAAGTTCTTTTTTGTCTTTAGTCGTTAGTATTTAGTACTTTATGAGCTAAATACTAATCACTATTCACTTACTGCTAATAGATTTGTCGCTATAAGATATGATTTATTTCAGGGATTTTTAAAATATTTTTTGCCACAGAGGCCACAGAGAACTCAGAGACTTAAATATAAATGAACTACATTAATAGCTGATTCTGAGATTTGACATAGCCTTTTTAAATATTCTATCTTCTCATTTGTTATATTTGTTCCGCTTTGTAAAATAAGTAATATCAAACATGTTAATCCTTTTATCGGTTCAAGATAGAAATTATTTTTAGCTGCATATATCCATGTCATAAAATTCTTACATATAATCAAGAGATCTATTAGGTGGATTGATTTGCAAATCGGGCAGAGCTTTTTTCAAATCATCTAATTGTTGATTTGTTATATTTCCGGGGTGAAAAAATCTAAGTATTCGAAGGTTTTTTAATTTCTTTAACGGTCCAATATCTGATGCCTGGCTGTTCTCAAGCCGAAGAGTGGTAAGATTTTTCAAATTTTCCAGAGGCTCAAGGTCAGTTGTTTGAACATTGTTCAGGTTCAGTTCTATTAGATTAGATAATTTACTTATTGGTTTAAGATCAGATACAAGAGGAGTGGTAAGACTGAGCTTTTGAAGATTTGTTAGATTCTTAATCGGTTCAATATCAGATATTATTTCGCTGTATATTTCTAATTCCTTAAGGTTTTTCAGATTTTCAACAGGTTCAATGTCAGTGATATTAGTGTTACTAAAACCAAGTTTTTGTAAATTTATTAAATTCTTTATAGGTTCAAGGTTTGAAATATGTTCACCACTAAAACTAAGATTCTTGAGGTTTAATAAATCCTGCAACGGTTCAAGGTTCTGTAACTTATCAATATTCAGGGTAAGAATCTCAAGATTTGATAATTCCTTTAAGGATTCAATGGAGGAAATAAGCTGATTCCAAACCGAAAACTCTCTCAAATTTTTTAGTTTCGCGACGGGTTCAAGTTTAGAAATTTGATCATTATTAAGTATAAGACGTTGAAGGTTAGTAAGACCTTTAATTGGCTCAAGATTAGTTATCCCTGTATGTTCAAGAAAAAGATATGTGAGCTGGTTTAATTCTTTTATTGGTTCGAGACTGGTAATTTGTTCGCCGCGGAATATAAGTCTTTTCAAATTAATGAATTTATCGATTTGGTTGATGTCAGAAAAATCCATTGTGCATATTCCCCTGTTACCCGTAGAAAAATATCCACCGATATTAAGTTCAACAACAGAGTCATAATCTTCGATAATAAAAGCATCAGTCTCATAATAATTCGAACGATTTGAAGAGTTATATAATATCCTTAAATTGGGTAAATCCTGTTGTAAATCAGATACCTGCTCCTTTGAAATATTCTTACATTTTCTTATATCGAGTTTCTTCAGAGTTTCAAGTTCCTTTAATGGCCCAAGGTCGGAAACAGGGACTTCGTAAAGATAAAGCATTTGAAGATTTTTAAGTTCTTTTAAAGGTTTTAGGTCGGATACAGGTGAATTGTCAAGATAAAGAATTTCAAGGTTTTTAAGATTCTTTACAGGTTCAAGGCTGGAAACCTCGGTCTCGTCAATAAGACATCTTTTAAGATTTGTTAATTCACTAACCGGCTCAAGATTGCTGATATTGCTCCTGTTAAATGAAATACATAGCAGGTTAGTACATTTTGCAAGGTCGTTCATATCATAAAATTCTGTTTTT
Organism: uncultured Pirellulales bacterium; assembly: GCA_964430845.1. Taxonomy (GTDB): domain Bacteria; phylum Planctomycetota; class Phycisphaerae; order Sedimentisphaerales; family Anaerobacaceae; genus JAFGPS01. Next base: position 18,094 of record CAYSHS010000016.1, read on the forward strand.
TCGTCAGGTAATCTAAACCTGTTATCCATAAAATTACTATGTCCCTGGTCTTCGAGATATATTTCCGTGATTTTTGAAAGGTCATCATAGTTGAATTCGGTAATTACGTTATGATTAATCTTTATTTTAGCAGCAGTGATTGGTCGTTCATGAAATACTTTGAGATTGGGAAAACTCTTGTGCAAATCCTTTATCTGCCTGTCTGTAATATCCCTGCAATTACTTATATTGAGTGATTGCAGGTTTTTAAGTTCACTAACTATTTCAAGGTCGGATATCTGAGTTTGAGAAAGATCAATATAATTTAGGTTTGCACACTTTTTTAAAAGTGTGAAGTCAGATATTTTAGTTCCGTGAAGGCAAAGGGATTTCAATTCCTTGAGCACGGCTATTTGCTCAAGACTTGATATATTTGTGTAATCTAATTCTAATGACTGCAAACGTACTAACGATTTAATCGGCTCAAAATTGTTTACACGAATTTGTTTCAGATCGAGATTTTGAAGATGAGACATCTTATTTAAAGCGTCAATACTGGAAATCATGTTGTAGCTAATCGATAGAGATTGAAGTTGTGTAAGTCCCTCTATAGATTTAAGGTCGGTCACATTGGTAAGTCTAAGATTTAGTAATTCTAAATTTTTTAGTTCTTTCAAAGGGCTAAGATCAGATACCTGTGTTGCAGTAAGATCAAGGTACTTAAGATTTTTCAGTTTTGACAGAGGCTCTATATTAAGGAAAGGTGAATTTTTATGATTGCGGGTAAACTCGGCTCTTGACATATCTCCTCTATAAAACATGCTTAGGTCAAGTTTTTCCAAATTGCGTATTTTCTTTAATGGGCTTAAATCAATATGATTTTTCTCGGGTATTTTAAGTATTCCATGTTTAACGAGGAATGCTTTCCATTTTGGTTGTTTTGTTTTGTAAAAGCTAATGTTCGTAAGTGACAATTCTCTAAGATTAGGACATTTTTCAATAAATACGATATTTGACAGTCCTTTATATGAGATGCTAAGTGCAGTAATTTTCCTGTAATCTTCATTTGTAAGCTCATTCGGATCCTTATTGAATTGTTTCGCAATTTCTTGTCTGATTACAATATCACTCTTTGAAGGATGCATTGATTTTAGAATAAGCGGCACAATAGCCAAACAAGCAATAAGCAATATCACAAAAATGCCAGCCGCTATTTTATACTTCTGCTGGTAAGGTTTCTTTTGAATATCCATATCATTAACCTTTAACATACGGCCATGTCATACGTCAAATGAATAATTCATAATTCGGGATTTAATCTCAATACTCTCCTCTTTAAAATATAGAAGAAGGCTTCTGCAAAATTGAAGTTAGGCATATACTGTTTGAAGAAAATCGGTTTTAAAGATTTTCTTCATACAATCATGTATATAATATAACTTCATAGCTGAAAATAACTTATATTAGTTGTTTAAGAAAGAAAAATTAAAGGAAAGAAATTTTTTCTTTCTTAAAGTATGCCTAACTTCAATTTT
>CAYSHS010000017.1:0-19381 GCA_964430845.1 uncultured Pirellulales bacterium
GACACAGAATACAGGATACCTCCGGCTTCGCAACAACCGGAGGAACAAAGCCAATTTGTGACTCATCCTGCCGGGTAAATAAGAATGGAAATTTGGTGTCAAAATTAGTTTTGCTCTTTTTTCAATGCCGACTGGAGCAGGTTTTTTGCTTTTTCATTTTCAGGCTCGATTTGCAGTGCATGGCGATATTGTTCTATTGCCTCGGCTATTTTGTCCTGACGCTCCAAGACAATGCCAAGGTTGCACCACATTTCGACATCGCTGGGCCTGGCTTTGAGGACAATCAGAAACTCATTAATAGCTTCAGAGTTTTTTTTCAGACCAGCCAATGCAAGTCCCAGTCTGCCGCGAGTGATTATATTTCCAGGCTCGATAGCGAGTGCTTTTTTGTAAAACTCGACTGCTTCGCCGTAATTACCCTTATCCGCCAGCTCGAAGCCAAGATTGCTTAAAGAGTCCACGTTGTCGGGATCAAGGCGCAGTGCTTCATAATATTCCTTGATTGCCTCGTCTGTTTTTCCCTGCTTCGACAGTGCGATAGCGAGATTATGATGAGGTTCCGCAGAGTCCGGTTTTAGTTTGATTGCAGCTCTATAATGTATAATTGCTTCGTCGGTTTTGCCTGTTTTACTTAAGATAGCCGCCAAATTATTGTGAACCTCCGCTGAAGATGGTTCGATTGCAAGCGATTTATTTAAATACTCAATCGCCTTTTCGATTTGACCCTGATCAAAGAGTAAATTCGCATAGTTATTTTCAATAATATAGTTATCTTGTGTGACATCGAGAGTGTGCCTGAACAATGTCATGCTGTTTTGCCAGTATTTCAACTGGATGGAAGTTTTTACCGACATGGCCAGAAGCACGCATACAGAAACTACTGCGAGAGCTTCTTTTCGATATTTCCATGAGCCAATCAAGTCACGTGCTCCCCATACGATAATGATCAAGATTCCCGTCATGGGTATATATGTATATCTGTCAGCCATTGCCTGCACGCCCACCTGAACCAGTCCTATTACAGGGACAAGTGTCCCTATGTACCAGAACCAGCCTGTCACGAGGTATTTTTTGCGCCGGGAAAGCAAAATCACGGCGACAGTAATCAAAACGAGCAGCAGGCCGCAAATAATAATTCTTGTTGTAGAAATATTATTTCCGGGATGCGGATATAGCACGGCCAGCCTGCTCGGCCAGAACATTTTACAGATATAACCTATATAAGAAACAATAGCATTACCAATTCGGCTTTTTATGTCAATAACATCTATTGAGCGAACCGCACCGGTATTTTTTTGAACGATAAATGTCACTATACTCGATATAGCCGCTAAAATAAAGAAAGGGATTTTTTCCATGACCAGGGGAAAAAAAGACTGTTTCACGGCTGTGCTCTGCATACAATTCTGTTCTTTGTTTTCTGAATCCACTTTCTTATCGAATCTCATTCGCTCGAGCGGCCAATAGTCAAGCAGTAAAAGCACAAAAGGCATTGTAACCAGCATTGGTTTTGCCAAAAGACCCGCCGCAAATAATAAAAGTGTCAGAAGGCAACGTTTCGTATCGGGTTTCTCAGTATAATAAAAGTATGTTAGCATTGTAAGCAGCCAGAAAAAGGTGCTGAGAACATCCTTGCGTTCCGCGACCCATGCGACGGATTCGATATGCAGGGGATGTAATCCGAAAACGGCAGCAATGAAAGCACTTGCCCATAATGCTTTTGTCATACGGGTAAAAACAATGAATAATAACAGTGTGTTGACAATATGAAGCAATACATTTACAAGGTGGTGTGCGCCTGCGTTAAGTCCGAAGACCTGGTAATCCAGCATGTGTGAAATCCATGTTAAGGGATGCCAGTTGCTTGCATGGCTGCTGGTAAAAGCCCAATGAATGCTCTGTTCGGTTATTCCTGATTGAATATTACGATTCTTCGTAACATATTTGTCGTCGTCGAACCTGACAAAATCATACTTACGAACAGGCAAATATACAGCAAGCACGGCTGCCGCCAAAAACAGACTTATGTAATACGGGCGATATTTTTCAAATTTTGATTCCATTTGTTCTATAGAAAATACTTTTTTAAGAAGCTGATGTTCGCGGGAATAATCTGGACCTGACTAAATTCATTTTCGCCAGCCTGAAAATCAATCCTGTCCATAAACACCCGAAACCATACTTGAGACTCCTTCGAAAATTGATTGAAGAAGCTTCGGGGAAATAATTCGTCGGGCAGCTCACTTCAGCTATCGTATAATCCAGCCACAAGACCTCGGCAAGAACCTGGTTGTCAAATACGAAATCGTCCGAATTTATTTCAAATGGTATTTGTTCGAGAAGTCCCCTGGAAAATGCCCTGTAACCGGTATGATATTCGGAAAGTTTTGCTCCCGTTAAAATGTTTTCCACAAGAGTCAGAAAGCGGTTGGCCATATATTTCCAGACAGGCATTTTCCCCTTCAAGGCATACCCGCCGAGTATTCTCGAGCCGAGCACACAGCAGTAAAGCTCGTTACCGATTAAAGATGCCATCGCGGGTATTAATTTCGGGGTGTATTGATAATCGGGATGAACCATAATAACAATATCGGCTCCATGCTCGAGTGCGAGCTTGTAGCAGGTTTTCTGGTTCGCCCCGTAGCCCTGATTTTTCGGATGAGTATAGACTGTAGTTTTCGGCAATGTCCCGGCAATCTCCGAAGTTTGGTCGCTGCTTGCATCATCGACTACGATAACCTGGTCAACGAGACCCTGCGCCATTACTTCATCGAAGGTTTGTTTTAAGGTCCTGGCGGCGTTATAAGCCGGCATTATGACAATCACTTTTTTGTCATTATACATAGCATGTAAATCGTGCTAAAATCCGAATTTTTGTCCTGTGAGCTGCTCGTAAGCCTGTATATATTTATTACTTGTTTTTGCGACAATATCTTCGGGAAGTACCACTCCGGGTCCTGATTTGTCGAAGCTGATGCTCTCAAGATAATTGCGTACAAACTGCTTGTCGAAACTTTCCTGGTCGCGTCCAGGCTCGTATTTATCCGCAGGCCAGAAACGAGAAGAGTCGGGCGTCAATACTTCGTCAACCAAAATCAGCCTGTCATCGTAAATTGCCCATTCGAACTTCGTATCAGCCAGGATTATTCCTTTGCTCTCGGCATAGCTGCTTGCAGTCTCGAAAATCTCGATACTCTTGTCGCGAACATATTCAGCCGCATCGATTCCGATGATTTCGACGCATCTCTCGAAGCTGATGTTCTCATCGTGCTGACCGCGTTCGGCTTTCGTTGCAGGTGTGAATATTAATTCAGGCAGCTTCTGGCATTGTTTCAAACCATCGGGGAGTTTTTGGCCGCATACAGTCCGGCTCTGCTGATATTCTTTCCAGCCTGAGCCTGCAAGGTACCCACGGATGACACACTCTATCGGGAGCACGTCTCCTTTTTTTACGAGCATGCTCCTTCCCTCTAATTCGGGATGATTACAGAAAGGCTCTGGAAAATCAGGAAGGTAATCCGTTACCAGGTGATTCTCGACAGTCTCGGCGAGAATATCGAACCAGAATCTCGAAATCTTTGTTAGAACGATTCCTTTATAAGGTATGCCGCTGGTCATAACTACATCGAAAGCGCTTAACCTGTCAGTAGCAACGATGAGCAGCTCTTGTCCTAAATCGTATATATCCCGAACCTTGCCGCGGCTCGGCTCAAAATTCTCGATATTAGTCTGTAAAACTGTATTATCCATCATTTTTTCTTTCATAAAGTAAGCCTGACTTCAATTTTGCAGAAGACTTTTCGTCCCGAAAACAACTACGAACTGATTGTATCGAAGAATATGAAAAATGCACGAATTTTTTATAAACGAACAGGGAAAATTTTTTGTTTATGTTTGCAGGCATATATCTTATATTATTTGTAAACGATCGGCTTTTTAAAATTGTATGCGGCTATAACCGCATTGTCGCATAAGCCTGACCGGCTTATGACGACTGATACAAGTACAGCCGGTCGTTTTTATTCTTCTCCTAAACGATGCAGGATTATCCGAGTGACTGATTTATTTTCTTGTTAAGTTAAATAAAATCTGATAGTCTGCAGAAATAATAATATTTAACTGCTGTATAGGTGATATTCGACAGGATTTGTTCGGACTCTAATAAGCAGAAAAATTACATGAGACGAGCAACAAAACAAATAGACTGGGAGAATTTGCCCGACGAAGAGCTTATGAAAATGCGAATTCGCGATTTTCATTTGTCTATCGAAAAATCACCCCTCGAAGGGATGATAAACAAATTATACGAAGAGCTTGACGCAGGGAGTATCAGCTTTCATCCGGCCTGCTATTTAGCTGATGAATGGCTCTGTCCCGACAGGGAGCCGATAATAGGCATACCATTTTATCTTGCTCACCCAAGACTCAAACAAATCGAGCGGAAAATGATGTACGAAGTCGAGGGAGACACCGATATAGCGTGCATGCAGCTACTCAGGCACGAAGCAGGACACGCATTGAATTATGCCTACGAATTTTATAAGAAAACTCGCTGGAAACAATTGTTCGGGTCTTTTTCATTGAAATATTCCGATTCCTACTATTCTCAGCCTTATTCAAAACGTTTTGTAAGGCACCTCGGTGACAATTACGCACAGGCGCACCCGGACGAGGATTTCGCGGAAACTTTTGCCGTCTGGCTGACGCCAGACATTTCATGGCAGAAAAAATATAAGGATTGGCCCGCGATGAAAAAATTATCTTATGTCGATAGTTTAATAAAGAATATCTCCGGGAAGCCTCCCGTTCTAAAAAGTGCCGTAAATCCTCCATGGTCCGCTTCGAGAATGACCTCCACTCTCGAAGGTTATTACGAAAGAAAACGCAGGCTGCTTCGGGAGGAATTCAGGGGATTTTACGATGAGCCTCTTTTAAAGCTGTTTTCACCAAAGCCGCCCGTACAGTCAAAAGAAAAAGCCTCGAAGATTTTAAGACTGTATCGCCGGGAGCTGATAAACAATATTTCGAGCTGCACGGGACATCGTAAATTCGATATACATCAGTTAATAGATAAGCTGATTCAGCGATGCGATGCGCTGGAGCTGTACGGCAGGCAGAAAGACATAACTGCAATCGCAGTATTAATCACTGCCATCGTAAGCAATACACTCAGGATTCCAAAGAACAGCCAGCATTAATGAAGAAAAAGTTAAACATTACAGTTTTAGTTGACCAGGGAGAAATAGCTCCGGCAGACCCCGAATTTTTAAATCCGACTGAAAAACCAATCACGGAATATCATGTTATTAATGAGCTGAGGCTTTTAAATCATAACGTTTCCGTGCTGGGAGCAGATAAGGACGTCGAAGTAATGAGCAGAGGATTGAAAAAAAATGAGCCTGACCTGGTTTTCAACCTGACCGAGCATTTGGAAGGCGACCGCAGGTTCGACAAAAATATCGCCTCATTCCTTGAAATGTCGGGAATACCATTTACTGGCACAGGCTCGACGGGTTTATTGCTGAGCAGGGACAAAAGACTCTGCAAACAATTATTAACCCTGCACAGAATACGTGTGCCAGGGTTCGCTTTTTTCCCTTTTAAAAAAACTGTCAAACCATCCAGGACGCTCAATTTTCCCCTTGTAGTAAAACCTGCTTTCGAGGACAGCTCGGAAGGTATTTCAAATGCTTCCATCGTGGAAAACGAGGAGACGCTTAAAAACCGTATACAGTTTGTACATGAAGGATGGGAGCAGGGAGCGATTGCGGAAGAATATATCGAAGGACGCGAATGTTATGTCGGGCTGCTTGGTAATAAGCAGCTTCGTGTTTTACCTGTTCGCGAGTGTCATTTTAATTTCGAGGGAAACGATGGTCCGCGCCTGGCAACGTATAGAGTTAAATGGAACGAAGAGTATAGAAAGAAGTGGAATATAACGTTCGGATTCGCAGACCTTGAGATGCCGATAGTGAAAAAAATCGAACATATCTGTAAAAAGATTTTCAGGATTTTGCAGTTGAGGGATTACGGCAGAATCGATATCAGGCTGACCTGTGATAATAAGATTTATGTTCTCGAGGCCAATGCCAATCCCGACCTTGCTTTTGGCGAGGACTTAGCCGAAGCTGCGGAAAAAACAGGGATTTCATATCAGAACCTTATCGAACGAATCATAAATTCGGCCTTAAAACGTTATGCCTGAATTTTTCGTAAAGCGGAAAAAACTTTTAATAAAATATTGATTTTTTATGAACTTTATAATACTATGTGAGTATATAATCATATAGTTATATTGATGGAGTCTAAATGCCGGATAAGAACAGGCAGTTATTATTTGAAAAGCAGGCGGAAATCGCAAGGGCGATAGCACATCCTTTGAGGGTGGCTATACTTGATTTTCTAAAAGACGGCGACCAGTGTGTTTGTGATATCGCCGAGTGTATCGGCTCGGAACGCTCGAACGTTTCACGTCATCTGGCGGTAATGGTAAACGCAGGCCTGCTGGACTATCGCAAGGAAGGATTAAAAGTCATATATAGTCTAAAGTGCAAATGCGTTACGGATTTTTTCGCGTGTGCCGCGAAAGTCGTAAAACAGCAGGCAAAGGAAAATGAAAAACTGCTTCGGGCATTATGAATTCAGAAATCAGAAAACAAAATATTTATTAATAGTAGTTCTATATGAGCTTGAAAAAACAGTGGAAAAAACTGGTGATTATTATTGCAGTGTTCGCAGGCTGTTTTTACTTGCCTGTGGGAGTGCCGCGATTTAATAATGCTGTTCTCGAGTCGCTTCAATTAGTTAAGTGGTACGCGCGCGAGCATGTTATTTTATGTCTTGTGCCTGCGTTTTTTATTGCCGGTGCTATTTCGGTTTTTGTCAGCCAGGCTTCGGTAATGAAATATCTCGGTGCGGGCGCGAACAAATTTCTTGCTTACGGCGTCGCTTCGATTTCCGGAAGTATTTTAGCGGTATGCTCGTGTACAGTTCTGCCGTTATTTGCGGGTATATATAAAATGGGAGCAGGTCTTGGACCTGCGACTGCATTTTTATACGCAGGTCCGGCGGTGAATGTGCTTGCTATAATTCTGACTGCACGAATACTCGGATTCGAGATGGGCGTTGCGCGTGCGGTCGGTGCAGTTGTATTCAGCGTTGTAATCGGACTTTTCATGCACCTGATTTATCGCAAAGAGGAAATTCAGAAAAACGCCGTACAGATGGCAATGCCTGCGCCGCAGGTGAACAGGCCGCTATGGAAAAATGCGTTGTATTTCGCTTCGATGGTCGGGATACTTGTATTTGCCAACTGGGCCAGAAGCGGCGATATAAGGGCGGTATTCTTATGCTGTCCGAACGGCTTGACTGCTTACAAGGTCGAGGGTACTCTGGTTGAACCAACAGAACAGACTATCACCATTAAGGACACTTCGGGTGCAATAAATGAAATACCAGCCAGCTTGCTTCAGGAAATGGGAGATGTCGAGAAGAATCCTGTATATGAATTTATCTTCGAATATAAATGGACACTTGTTCTTGTTCTTTTAGCTGGTTTTTCGATAATGGTAATATCGTGGTTTAATCGCAGCGAGATTTCGGAATGGGTTTCAGCGACGTGGGATTTTGCATGGCAGATATTGCCATTGCTGCTCGGAGGCGTTCTGATAGCAGGATTCTTGTTAGGCAGACCGGGCGCCGGGCATGAAGGAGTGATTCCATCTGCATGGGTAAATAAGGCTGTTGGAGGAAATTCGATATGGTCGAATCTTTTCGCATCTGTCGCAGGCGCGTTTATGTACTTCGCGACTTTGACTGAAGTTCCGATTTTACAGGGTCTCATGGGCGCAGGTATGGGAAAAGGACCTGCCCTTGCACTGCTTTTAGCGGGACCTGCGTTGAGCCTTCCAAATATGCTCGTGATTCGCTCGATAATGGGAACGCAAAAAACAATTGTGTTTGTTACGCTCGTGATTGCAATGGCGACTGTATCTGGAATAGTATTCGGTATGTTGTAATGGCAGCTAAAAGTATAACAAAAAGACTTTCATTTTTAGACAGGTTTCTGACATTATGGATTTTTTTGGCAATGTTTATGGGCGTCGGAGCTGGTTATCTTTATCCTCCGATTGTAAAGTTCTGGAGCTCATTTCAGTATGGAACGACAAATATTGCTATCGCAATCGGACTGATTTTGATGATGTATCCGCCACTGGCAAAAGTAAAGTACGAAGAGCTGGGAGGAGTATTCAGGAACTATAAAATTTTAGGTTTGTCGCTGATACAGAACTGGCTCATCGGACCGGTACTGATGTTCGTCCTGGCGATTTTATTTTTGCGCAATTACCCGGAATATATGATTGGTTTGATTATGATTGGGCTGGCGCGCTGCATTGCGATGGTAATTGTATGGAACCAGCTTGCAGGAGGCGACAGTGAATATGCGGCTGGACTGGTTGCTTTCAATTCGATTTTTCAGGTTCTCTTCTTTTCGGTTTATGCCTATATTTTCATTACAGTTCTTCTGCCTTTGGCTGGCCTGAAAGGAACAGTTGTTAATATAACAATCTGGCAAATTGCAAAAAGCGTTTTTATATACCTGGGCATACCATTTATCGCAGGGATAATAACGCGCTTTGGTCTGATTAAACTTAAAAGTAAAGAATGGTATCACGATAATTTCATACCTCGCATCAGCCCGATTACATTGGTCGCTCTTCTTTTTACAATTGTCGTTATGTTTAGTCTCAAGGGCGAATTTATAGTTTCGCTGCCTTTTGATGTGCTTCGGATAGCGTTACCGCTGTTGATTTATTTTGTCGTGATGTTCTTCATTACTTTTTTCATAAGTGCCAAAGCAGGTGCAAACTACGCACAATCGGCAACGCTTTCTTTTACCGCGGCCAGCAATAATTTCGAGCTGGCAATTGCAGTCGCGGTAGCAGTTTTCGGTATAAATTCCGGCCAGGCTTTTGCCGCGGTAATCGGTCCTTTAGTCGAGGTGCCGGCTTTAATTGGACTTGTGAATGTCAGCCTTTGGATAAAAAAACAATATTTTAATATGGAGTAAAAAATGGAAATAAAACCGATTGGAATAGTTCATTCGTCCCTCAAAGAGGCTAAAGGCTCTCCGATTCAGCCTGTTTTTGCCAATGATAGCGAAGGAATTGTAGAAGTGTACGAGCCTTACAGGGAAGCATTAAAAGACCTCGATGGCTTCGAGAGGATATGGCTGATTTACTGGTTTCACATGGCAGCCAGGTTCCGACCGATAGTAACGCCTTACCTGGATACTGTCGAGCGGGGATTATTTGCGACCCGCGCGCCTTGCAGGCCGAATCCTATCGGGATGTCACCTGTTCGCCTGCTTGGTATAGAGAACGGCAGGCTTTATATCGCAGAAGTTGATATTCTTGATGGAAGCCCGCTTCTTGACATCAAGCCTTACATATCCAAATTCGACAAGTTCGAGGTCGAGCGGAACGGCTGGCAGGATAATGTATCCGGCAAACCTCCGACTGCAGATAAAAGATTCCATAATGAAAACGAAAAGAGAGATTAAAATGAGAAAGATTCAAATACTCGGGACAGGCTGTCCCAAATGTAAAAAACTGGCCGAAAATGCTCAGCAGGCGATGCAAGCTGCAGAGGGCGAATTCGAGATTGTGAAAGTTACAGATATAAATGAGATTATGAAGTTCGGCGTGATGATGACTCCGGCTCTTGCGATATACGGCCAGGTTAAGATTTCAGGTAAGGTTCCATCCCCGGATGAAATAAAAAAGATGTTATGATGAAAAATCAGGAATAAAGGAGTTTTAAAAATGAGCGAAGAAAAAAATGTTTGCAGCGGCGGATCAACTTTAGTATTTGCATGTTCCGGTGCTGCTGATGTAGGTGAAATTTCAGACATGGCAGCACGTAAATTAAGCAAAGAAGGAGCCGGAGCTATGTTTTGCTTAGCCGGTCTTGGCGGCAGAGTCGAGCCTATTATGAAAAAGACTGAATCAGCATCGAAAATTCTGGCAATCGATGGCTGTGCTCTGGATTGTGTAAAGCTATGCCTGCAGCAGGGTGGATTTAACAATTTTATTCACCTTCGCGTAACAGATCTTGGAATGGAAAAAGGAATGAGCCGGCCTAACGAAGAAAATATGGAAAAGGTTGTCGCCAAAGCCAAAGAGATATTGGAATAAATAACAATGCATAGAAAGATAATCACAAAAACGATAATACTGATAATCTGTTTTGCGATGGTATTATTAATATGCAGCTGTCAGAATAAAAACGCGAGAACAGCTTTGTTATCAGACAAAACCTGTCCTAAGGTAATTGTTTTCTATTTCCACCGAACAGTACGATGTTCTACCTGCCTGGAAATTGAAGCAGGTACTGCCAGGATTATAAAAGAGAATTTTCCACAGCTTCTTGCCAAAGGATTTCTTAAATGGATACCGTTTAATCTGGACGATGAGAAAAATGAGGAACTCGAAAAACAGTTTGATATTACCTCAAACACTCTCGTTTTAGCAGGAATTACCAAAGACAACAAGCTTATATACAAGAAACTCGAAGATGTATGGCAGTTTGTCGGAAATTCTGAAGGATTTTCCGGGTATGTAACTAATGAAATAAATAAATTTATGAATGATATATAATTAATAGAAAACTATCGCAGGAAAAAAATTATATGAAAATAAATGCCGAAATAAGAAAGGAAAATTACCTATGAATCAGACATGGAAAATTGTTATTGTTATAGCCTTGATTATTTCAGTGATTACTGTTCTTACGGTTAAACGCAATAAATCTGAACAGAACACTGTCACCATTAACGGAACAATAGCGAATGTAAAAGAATCAACAACGCCTGATATTGCCGCAAATAATGGTATCCCCAGGCTGCTCGACCTGGGATCTGATGAATGTATCCCCTGCAAAGAAATGGCACCCATTCTCGAAGAGCTTAGAACCGAGTTCGCGGGAGTTTTCCGGGTTGAATTCATGGATATACGCAAAGAACCTCCTTTGGCTGAAGTTTACAATATTAAACTTATGCCCACTCAGATTTTCTTTGATGCTTCAGGCGAAGAACGTTTCCGTCATGAAGGATTTTATTCCAAAGAGGACATCCTTGCCAAATGGAAAGACCTTGGTGTTGAGCTAAAACGAGCAGAATGATACGTGAATTATTCACTACATTAACACATGCAGTCGAAGGGACTCCCGCAATTGCTTTGACTGCATCGTTTATCTGGGGGATACTGAGCATACTTCTTAGCCCATGCCATCTGGCAAGTATTCCTCTAATAGTCGGATTCATTAGCGGCCAGGGCCAAATTTCCACTAAAAGGTCATTTTACATATCGAGTCTTTTTGCAGTTGGTATATTAATTACGATTGCAGGCATCGGAGCTGTTACAGGAGCGGCGGGGAGAATGTTGGGCGATACAGGCTCATATGGGAGCTACTTTGTCACCGCTATATTTTTTGTCGTAGGTCTTACACTGCTTGATGTGATACCAATGCCTATAAAGGCACCTGGGCAAGTTGGTCTGAAGCGAAAAGGATTATTTGCGTCTTTTATTCTCGGACTTCTTTTCGGAATCGCGCTTGGTCCCTGCACTTTCGCTTTCATGGCTCCTGTTCTTGCGGTTGTATTTAAGGTCTCAGCAGCAAACCTTATCTATGGAATTTTATTGCTCGTTGTTTATGGTTTGGGACATTGTTCAGTGATTATATTTGCAGGAACTTTCACTAAGGCAGTTCAGCACTATTTGAACTGGAATGAAAAATCCAGGGGAGCAATTTACCTAAAGAGAATTTGCGGAGCTCTTGTTTTAACAGGCGGTCTTTATCTGATTTTTATTGCGTAGAACCAAAGTTCTTAAATGCGCTTGGTTTTCGTTGTTAATACATCAAATGATGTTCTTGTATAATATCGGCCATTTTACGAAAATTCGATATTCGTACGAGAAAGTATCCGAATGAAAGGCTAATCGGAAGAGTGCATTAGTGTGCGGCAGGAATAAATAGCCTGTGAGAGGCCGCTGGTGATGGCGGAAATTTTCCTTATTTCTTCGGATGTAAGCCTTTTGTCCAATGAGCGATATACCAGCATGAATCCCTGCACGGAACCAGCCGAGCCAATGGGGATAGCGACGGCGGATATAGTATTTAAACACGTCAAATTGCCCTGCAAGCCCATCGCGAACATCTCATCAATCTCGCAGATTTTGTTTGAAATGCAAATATTGTTCATCAGCTCAGGACTGAAACAGCTCTCGATATGCTGTTTTTCATCGGAACTTTCAGTGCAGTCATCGAAGGTATATATTTCAAAAGAATCCGCCTGACGCAAAAAGATTGTTATATTCGCATCGCCGGTTTCATCTTTAATAATAGCTGCAGACGCGGATAAAAGACAATTCAAGTCGGTTGCACCCATGATTGATTCGTAAAAGTTCGCCCTGAAGTCGATTATCCTGAGTCTTTTTATAAAATCTCTCTGTGCAGAGATAATATCGTTGCAGAGTATATCAATCTGCTTTGCCTGTTTTTTGCGTTCCCGGTTAAGATTTTTCAGCAGCGTCAGCATTCTTTGATGTCGATTTTTTTTATTCACAATTTCCCGCTCTAATAATAAGTCCATCATAATTTTTCAATCACCTAACGCTCTAATTCGGCTTAACTAAAATGAGTCTTTATCAGTATGACGAGATTTGGAAAATTTGTTTGATGTAGCCCTATAAACGGCTTGTTATTAGTCTTGTCATACGCAGACGCTCACCTGCAAACAAGAGCTAATCCCAATAAAGAGTGCCTTATATGATTTGTTTTCGGACTTATTATTTGTAAAGGAAAACCTGTAATTATTTCCCGGTTTTTTTATAGACGACGATTTTGGCCATCGCATCATAAAAAGCTTTAAGCGGTTTTTTCATGATTGCCATTGATGGGTCGTTAAATTCCGTCTCGCCGCATGTTATATTCCATAATTCGAGCAGCGTAATGACTTTTGCGCTTAAGCGCACACCGCCGACCCTGCCGCGTTTACATTCCAATAAACCATGTTTATTGAGCATTTGTATAACTTTCTGAAGGTAGCCGACAGAGAAATTAAGGGCTTTCGCAATTTCAGCGGCCTGAATGTACTCGGCAGTATTTTTTGTTTTAAGGAAATTCACAGCCGCTATCGCCATTCCAAAATCCTGGTTAATTTTCAATTTTATCTCCTTTTTTTAATAGAATAAAAACAGAGTAAAAAACTAAGCAATTAAAATATATATTTCATGTAACAAATAATAATGCAACCGACCCAAATAGCTGGTTTTGCATTAAATCAAAGCAAATCATATGTTACTACAACCAATTTTCCGTTATTTATATGATAAAAAGCCGAAAAAAGCAAGGATTTTTTCTTACAAAACTCTTACTTTTATTTACATTACTTTATCGACACCGAGACAAGAATTTTTTTGCAGGTGCAATGATTACCTAAATGACACAAAGCAAGCCGTGAAACGGGAATTTTACGCGGAAAAGAATGATTTTCCAATTGCCCGTATCCGAGTGTTATATGAGGTAAAAAGTTCTTAAAACCCGATTTTTCAGAATAATTCTTAATCCACAATAAGGTCGATTCGCTGACTTTTTCCTCCGAAAGCAGCATATTTGACAACACATTATAACTGAAGAATCGTTTAAGTTTTGTCATAATTTCTTCGTGGAGTGATTGCAGTTTTTTAGTTTTTTTTATACATGCAACAGTTACATTCTCACCAATCGAATTTTTTTCAGTGTGAAATCCGGTAAGATTCAACGATTTCGGGGAGTATTTTTCAGCAATTTCAATAAGGATTTTCTCGATACCGGGAATATCAGCTTTATCTATACAGCCCATCGCCAGAGAAACATGCGGCAGACAATTCTCCCTGTTCAATACGATTTTATCGGGATGCTGCTTCAATAACTCCCTGTTGGCTTCGATTGCCTTATCCATAACTTCCCGTACAGGCAGTAACACAATATCAACAGCTATCTGTTCCACAATTCTCAAACCACGTTTCGATTCTAACGAAAATTATCGACATACTCGAACATGTTTAGGATTTTTTCGAGTGCGTCATAGGGGGATGTGCCGACATTTACAGTCAATTCGTCCTCTCTATTTGAAACAGAATTGACGTGACCATCAGCGAAAAGAACATTGCTAATTTGCTTCCTGTGACTCGTTCGCGTTTTTACCTGGAATACGGCGAGAGACGAATGTGCCAGAAATTGTACATCTGTCACCAACGCCGCTATTTGCCTGCCATTACTATTGAGACCAAGGTCACCGAGCCTGATGTGATACATGTCTGGTTTACCTGTCAGCAAAGCTACGGATGCATGACGATAATAATAATCACTTTGAGCCTGGGCGGTTCCGACTCGTTTCAATTGTTCTTCGGCTTCGGATGGCTGGTCTGCGCCGGGACAGAATATTATCTTAGGCTGATATGCAAGATAGTTCTCCAGCATTAATCCCAAACCTACGGGAGCACCATCCTCTAAAGATAAGAGACTTGTAACGTTACCGGTTGCGGTATAAAAGTTCGAGCCTGTAATGGGACGTCCATTAGGCCCAAAAGGAATAAGACCATCATAATCATCGGCATAAAGCCGGATCGCCAGACCGACCTGGCGCAAATTTCCGGCACAGAGAGTTTGGTATGCCTGGCGTCTGACTTTAGACAGTACAGGTACCAATATTCCCATTAGCAGTGATATTATCGCAATTACAACCAGAAGCTCGATAAGAGTAAAGCCGCTATGAAGAATAAAAGTACAAACGTTTGAACATTTCAGCCAGTGTATCTTTTTATTAAGAGGGCAATTCCGAAGACTCCTGTATTCTTCATGCTCACATGGCATATTTACTCCTTATTCGCCTGAATCGGAAAAGATTCCGCCAGTCTTACGTTATCCAAATTCCAGAAACCGCCAACTGTGCCTGTTGCTCTAATTGCGATACCGATTTTTTTCCCTGCCCAGTTCAATCCATCAATGGGACCAACGCTCGATAGATAAAACGAAACATCTTTCAACTGTCGGCTCCAACTCATAGGTGTAATTTCCACCGGCCAGCCAATATCCACTTGCTGGTTGTTGTAATTAAAATAGTATAGCGAAATCTCAAGAGCATCAACGGGTGGAGAATCTATTTCAATCCCGACCGCAACGGTCAGCCTGTAGGCACAGCCTGTATTATAAGTAGCGGCCAGGTCCTGCTCAAGAGCTACACCCTGCAGGCATTGCAGAAATGCCAGTCTGCCGCCGTCTGCGTTGATTATATAATCCGAGCTATTCGGATCATTAGTAAAAATACCTGTGTTTGAGGGCGTACCGAGGTCTATTTCTTCCCAGGCAGTCGCCGAGTTAGCATCCTCCTCGAATGAGGCGTTCTTTATCTGAACAGAAAACGGCATAGATTCTGCCAGCCGGACATTGTCTATATCCCAGAATCCGCCTGATACACCTGAAGCGCGGATTGCAATACCAATGGTTTTGCCCGCCCAGGGATCGTTTGCATCGACAGTTCGCAGGGACAGCGTAAAATCCTTCAACCACTGACTCCTGGCTAAGGCCGGTATCGTAACAGAAGCAATATCAATAGGCTCATTATCATCGAGGTAGTACAGAACCAAATCAAGAGGATCACCCGGTGAAAACAAAGAAACCCCCAGCGCAACGGTTAGGTGATAATCACAACCGACATTGTATGTTGCAGCAAGGTCCTGCTCCAGGGCATTGCCCTGCTGTGAGCATAAGAAGACTAATTGTTTGCCATCGGCATTGAAAATATGGTCGGGTATGCCTTCGAAACCGGGGATGTCACTTGTATGATTTGGCTCCGTATTGGCGAAAACACCTGTATTAGTGCTCATTCCTGATGGATCTATATCTTTTTCAATCCAACCGTCTATATAAGGCAATGCACCATAATTATTGTTTGGATCCACAACAGGCAGCTCAAACGAGGCGTTTTCAATATCAATAGATATAGGATACGTCTTTTCTAATCGTACATTATCCAGGTCCCAGAAGCCTCCTGCATCGCCGATTGCTCGAATGGCAATACCGATATTCTTCCCTGCCCAGGGATCATTCTTATCGACTTTCGGTAAATACACCGAAAAATCCTCCAGCATCTGACTCCAGGACACAGCCGGTATGGCAGCAGAAACAATATCGACCGGCTCACTGCCGTCGTGATAGTAAAGAACCAGCTCGATAAGGGGATTGATAGGTGCTAATAATGTAAGCTTCACTGCTACGGTCAGATGATAATCGCACCCGACCTCATATATCGCAGAGAGGTCCTGCTCTATCACATTGCCCGTCTGAGAACCTAAAAATGCCAACTGTTTGCCGTCTGCGTTGAATATATGGTCGTGAACATTGGAAACCGGATCTGTAGAAAAAGGGTTAAGGTAGATTGAGAAAGGGCTGATATGATTGGGTTCGGTATTGGGAAATACTCCTGTGTTTGTACTTAATCCATCGGGGTCCATATCTATTTCTGTCCAATCATCTATAAATGGCCATGCACCGTAATTAACTTTGGGATCAGTTACCGGTGCCTCGAACGAGGCATTGGAAATAGCTATAGATTTCCCATCTGTTATATCAGATAGAAGAAATATGGTTATAAAAACAATAATAGTTTGTAAAAAATATTTTTTCATCTGTCTCATCCTCTCACAAATATTTTTAATAATATCTTATTTGAAGAAAACTAATAATAGTATAAGTCTAATAAATAATTATAACATAGTTTTCCGATTTAAAAAGCGACAATAAACTGTTTTCTGCGACACTGGATATACGAGATTGACTTTGCGAAGTTCGTGACTTTATTTGTAAGGCAGGTAAATACTTACCGTAGTTCCCTTGTTCTGCTCGCTGGCAATACTCAATGAGCCTTTGTTAAGCTGGATTAATCTGGATGCATAGGCAAGTCCCATTCCCCGCTTTCTTCCGGCTGGTTTGGCTGAAAAGAATGGCTGAGTAGCTTTTTTTAATGTCTCTTTGCTCATTCCGCAGCCCTGGTCATCGATAGACAATTTAACAAAATCTTCAGAATCGGCAAGCCGAACAGCTATCTTAACAGGTCCGCCAAATTCTCCATATGATTCGACCGCGTTGCAGATAATATTGGCAAGAGCAGAAACAACCTGGGCGGAGTCTATGAAAAGACTTTTAACATCATCAGCTTGTTCGATTTCTATGTTGCTTTCCTCAATTTTAACTTTACGGCCTGCAAATTGGACAGCCTCATCAATTATCTGAGAAATACTTGTCTTTGCAGGCCTGGGTTGTGGAGGCTCTGCGAAACTCATCAAATCCTCGATTATTTCCGAAGCTTCGTTTGCATTTTCCTGAATCTGCTGCAATATTTGTTTTTTTTCCTGGTTTTGCTCAGCTTCTGCAAGCAATTGGGCGCGACCTGAAATAACTGCAAGCGGATTGTTCAGCTCATGTGCCGCACCGGCTGACAATTCTGCCAAAGCGCTTAATGAATATCCGGGAGAGATTTCTTCTGCTTGACCTGATGTTTCCATTTTTTCAGGCATACCGGGTGTCTCCGGCGCTTGTGAGCTAATTAATTCAATAAAACTTTCAGCGAAATTCTGCTCCTTACGCTTTTCCAAAGCCGCTGCTAAAATAATCCCTGCAATCGTTGCTGATGTTCTGAATTTATCCTCGAAAAGCTCAACATCGGAAGGATAAAAAAGCTCGAAGGCAATGACTCCGATAGCTTTTGTTCCGAAAAGAAGGGGAACCAACCTTGTTCGGCTTACATCAAAATCAGCTTCCAACTGCTCCAAAAGCCATGTAATGTGGTCGTTAGCATTTATAATTGCAAAATTGTTTGCTATATTTTTAGGAACCGGAGGACTATTGACAGGAGCATTTAGTATGACAACCTCGCTTTGTGAAAGGTTTTCCACAACAGCAGCTTCCATTGTTTGCGAGCCGAATTGCGGTAACAAGTACAAACAAACCTTGCCTGTTTGATAATATTTTTGCCAGCGAGCTGCAAAATTTTCAGCAATATCGATAGCAGATGCCATGGATTTTATATTTAGTAAAAAATCCCTTATGAAATTAAAATGACTTGAATTGCTTTGTAATTGACGATTTTCCCCTGAAAGCTCGTTATCCCGCCTTGAAAACTGAACTGCGGCGGTCTGAATCGCTTCCAGGTACTTTGCCAGTGCATCAGGAATGTCCAAACCCAAAATAGTAGTTTTTTTATTTACTTCTTCACGTACTTTTTGGTGAAGCTGCTGTAATTGAACAATATCAATACCAAGCTCACCTGATAAAGACTCGACAGGTTCAGGTAAATCAAAACTGCCCGACTCTCCAATCGAAGACTGGCGGGCTAAAGAATCCGCCAATTGTACGACTGCGGCTATCCTTGCTTCAGGCATTTCCTGTAAAACTTTTGCGTTAATACTATGGTGCAGCCAGATTGAAAGCGTAATTAAATCAGGTAACTGCCATTTTTCCGCGAGGCGTTTGCCTGCAAGTGTATGGTCAATTCCGATTTGCTGTTTTTCGATAACCCGGCTGTTGTTCCCTTCCGATCTCGCTTGTTCTATAATACGAAAAAAACTTCTCGGCATTGTCTCGATTAATGCAAATTTCCCGATGTCATGCATCAATCCGGCAAAGTAAGCCAATTGCCCATCCATCTGGGGGGAAATAAGCTCAGCAAGCGACCTTGCATAACAGGCGGCTGCAAGACTGTGAACCAGGAGTCCCTTCCTGGACGGATACTTTTCTGCATTATCAAAATCAGCGGCGACTTTAATTGAAAAAAAGACGTCACGAACTTCATTTGCGGGCAGTTTTTCAATCGCATTGCTAATTGAGAATCTATTGTCAGACGGACTTATGCCGTGACTGGTTATTAAGGAAAGGATACGCGCTGCAAGAGCAGGGTCGGATTCGATTATGTCTGATAATATCGAGGGCTGAAATTGTGATTTCGTGATTTTTGGAATAAATTGATTTATCGAATCCTTTCACACTATTGAGTTCTTTCTCAACGATTTTTTTAATATCAGTGCTTTGCTCGTGATATACCCCATCGACAATGAAATGGAAAGATATTTTGAAATAATGCGAATCCTCTTTCGTGACCTTTCCTGAACTGTCGAAAGATTGTACCGAATATTCTGGATAAATTTACTGAATTGAAAGCAGAGCTAGAAGCAGAGCTAGAAGCAAGAAAGAAACAATATGAATACTATCGAGAAAAGCTTTTAACATTCAAAGAAAAAATTAAAAAAGAATAAAAATGGCCAATAATAAAAATTACAATCTT